>JAILPE010000051.1 GCA_024699645.1 Lachnospiraceae bacterium | reverse complement strand
GCACCTAAGAAGCTTACAGGACGTCCCGAGACTGTTAAGATGGTTGAAAACCTCATGAATCCTATCGCTCTTATGGATGGTGACAGCCTTCCCGTATCGGCATTCAAGGATATTGCAGACGGTCAGTTTGAGATCGGTGCTGCAGCATATGAGAAGCGTGGTACAGCAGTTATGGTTCCTGAATGGGATCCTGAGAAATGTATTCAGTGTAACAACTGTGCATTTGTTTGCTCACATGCTACGATCCGTCCTTACATGCTTTCTGAAGAAGAAGTTAAGGCAGCTCCCGCACAGATTAAACTTGCAGATACAAAGCCCAAGGCTTCACAGTACAAGTTTACAATGAGCATTTCACCTCTTGACTGTATGGGTTGCGGCGAGTGCGTTACTGTTTGTCCCGATAAGGTTAAGGCTATCAAGATGGTTCCTCAGGAAACACAGAGCGAACAGCAGCCTGTATTTGATTACCTTGTTGCTAACGTTGGACGTAAGGCAGAAGCTCCCGCTGAGAACACCGTTAAGGGTTCACAGTTCAACCAGCCTCTTCTTGAGTTCTCAGGATCATGTGCAGGTTGTGCAGAGACAAGCTATGCAAGACTTATTACCCAGCTCTTCGGTGAGCAGATGTACATCTCGAATGCAACAGGATGTTCATCAATCTGGGGTGGTCCCGCAGCTACATCACCTTTCACAGTTAACAAAGATTCACTTCGTGGACCCGCTTGGGCTAACTCGCTCTTTGAGGATAACGCAGAGCATGGCTTTGGTATGTATCTTGGCCAGAAGGTTCTTCGTGACCAGGCTATAGCTAAACTTAATGAAATCGCTGCAGGTGCAGATACTCCTGAAAGCACAAAGGCTGCTATCGCTAAGTTTATTGAGACTAAGGACAGTACAAAAGAGAACCCCGCAGCTGCAGCAGCACTTGTTGCAGAGCTTGAAAAGGGTGCAGCAGCAGGATGTCCCGATTGCAAGGCTGTTCTTGAAAAGAAGCAGTACTTAAGCAAGAAGTCCGTTTGGATCCTCGGTGGTGACGGATGGGCATACGATATCGGATTCGGTGGTCTTGATCACGTACTTGCATCCGGTGAGAACGTTAACGTTATGGTATTCGATACGGAGATGTACTCAAATACAGGTGGACAGGCATCTAAGGCTTCCAACATCGGTGAGGTTTGTCAGTTCGCTGCAGCAGGTAAGGAAATCGGCAAGAAGTCACTTGCAGAGATCGCTATGAGCTATGGTTACGTTTACGTTGCTCAGATCGCTCTCGGTGCTAACCCTGCTCAGGCAGTTAAGGTACTTACAGAGGCTGAGGCATACAACGGACCTTCACTCATCATCGGTTACGCACCTTGCGAACTCCACGGAGTTAAGGGTGGCATGAACCATTGCCAGGATGAGATGAAGAAGGCAGTTGCTGCCGGTTACTGGAACCTCTTCTCATACAATCCCGCTCTTAAGGCTGAGGGCAAGAATCCCTTCACCCTTACATCTAAGGACGGCGACGGAACATATCAGGACTTCCTTAACAATGAGACACGTTACACTTCACTTAAGGTTAAGTTCCCTGAGAGAGCAGAGAAGCTCTTCGATGAGTCCGAAAAGGCTGCAAAGGCTCGTTTCGAGCACTTACAGAAACTTGTTGAACTCTACAAATAATAGTTAAATCCAACAATTATTATAGTACTGATCCCCGGGAGGTTTCTGACCGCCCGGGGATATAGTATTGCTCCACATTAGATGCGTTATTTCTTTTCCCTCGACAAAGGAGAAAGTTATGGCTGATATAACTTGCAAAAATTGCGGAACGATTATAAATATTAAAAAGGCAAATAAGGGAATAGTGATCTGTCCAAACTGTGAGGTAGAAAACGATTGCAGTGAACAGATATATGATTATGCTTCTGAGATCATGGCTACTGCAGGTAATGAAGTTTCTTACAGAGCTGCGGCAGAAGCTTTTTCTCTCATAGAAGGCTTTCGAGATGCTGACATTTATCGTGATAACTGTTTGGAGCAGGCTGATATCTGTTTCAAAGATGCCACTTTTTTAAGGGCAAAGACCGAAATGATGAAAGGCGATCGAGCAGGCTTGTCTTTTGCATGCCATTTGCTTGAATCTATTTCGGGATGGAAGGATGCCGATGAACAGCTCGCTATTTGCAAGATGAGACTTGAAGCATTAGCAGGAAAAGATAATGATTCAAAGTCTGATGTGATATACAGCAGGTCAAACAGCGGATTCGTAAAAAAAGACAGAAAATCGGGTGAAACTGTAAACACAAGAGTTAAAAATCCAACCGATCAGATGTTCCTAAACGATGTACATAATAATTTAAATTCGAAAACAAAGCAGAATCGAGAAAAAAACGGTGATGCTTTTAATAGATCAAAGAAAAAGAAAAAGATCAGTTCGTTGATCATAGCTTTGGTTGTCGGTGTTGTTCTGATAGGCGCACTTGTACTTGCCTATTTCCTTGTTATTGCACCCATGCTTAAGTATGATAATGCTATCGAAATGATCGAATCGGGAAATTATGTTGAAGGATATGCTATCCTTACCGAACTCGGCCGGGAAGATGAGATCTTGGATGATAAAAAAACCAGGGCAGATAAGCTCATTGAAAATAAAAAATATGATGATGCATATATTTTACTTGAAGAGACCGGTGAAGAGAATAAGATTGTTGATAGTATCCTAAGCAGAGTTTCTGAGATGGTTTCGGAAGGAAAGTATTCCGAATCGCTTGATCTCCTTGGTAAATATTCATATACAAGTCTTTCGGAACAAAGATTTAATAAAGCTTCCTCACTGATCGAAAACGCGGGCTATGATGAAGCGTACATATTGCTGACTTCAAATTCTTATGTGGGTAGCGAAGCGAAGAGAGATTCGATCACTAATGTATCAGCTTCTCTTAAATTCTTGAAAAGAAGCATTGGTGATATAATTGAGTTCGGTAAATGTGAAACGGACGGAAATCTTGAAAATGGGAAAGAAAAAATAAACTGGAAGGTCATAGACGAAGACGAAGATGCATATCTTCTTTTGTCTGAATCTGTCATTGATTGTATTGCTTTTACAGGACAGAATCAGAATGTCAATTGGACAGAATCGACAGTCAGAAAGATCCTTAATCTTTCATACCTTAATGAAATGTTTAACGCAAATGAAAGGGAGCTTGTCCTTGAGAGAAATGTAAAAGCTTCTCCTAATCCTTCTTACGGTACAAACCCCGGAAGTGACAGTATTAGCTCGTTGTTCCTTTTGAGTTGTGACGAGTTTTCGAGACTCGTGGATGAACAGACTGCAAAAAATGTCAATGCAAAACGATATGAAACCACTCCTTTCGGTTTGAACTGGTGGCTTAGAACCCCCGGAAACAGAGACGGGAATATTGCCTATGTCGATAAAGAAGGAAACATGAATCTTGACGGTGCGGCGGCAAATACTCCGTTTCTTGTCAGACCCGTTATGTGGGTAAAAAAATTAAAATGATCGGAAATATTTGTTATGATCGGTATATTAAGACACGGTAAAACTGACTGGAATGTTTTGCACAAGATCCAGGGCAGGACCGATATAGAGTTAAACAGTGAAGGAATAAGATCTGCTCAGGATGTAAGAAAAAAGATATTGGACTGTAATTTTGATGTATGTTATGTCTCACCTTTAAAAAGAGCGCGTCAAACCGCTGAAATAGTTACTGAAGGGTCAGATATCGACGTGATCGTTGACGACAGACTTACTGAGATTTCATTCGGTGAAAATGAAGGATGTAACGGTGTATACGGCAAACAGGATCACCCGCTCCGTAATTTTTTCTTTGATCCCGAAAATTATAAGGCTTCGAATGGAGCTGAATCCTTCGATGAATTATTAAACAGAGTGGAAGATTTTTATAATGATGTATTAATAAAACTCATGGATGAAAAGAAAAATGTTCTGATCGTAGCTCACGGTGCTTTAAATGCAGGATTGATAACATTTCTCCTCGGAAACAAAAAGAAGGATTTCTGGGCCTACGGGCAATCGAATTGCGGTCTGTTCAAATATTATCCCGGAGATATCAGCAGAACGTTGGAAGAAAACAGCTCCTCTTTTGTTAAAGATATGAATGAAAAAAATATAGCTGCGACGATCTATAAAAAATAAGCCGCCCGCAATAATGCCGGAACGGCTGTTTGTCATAAGACGGACTGTGCAATTGAGTAAACATAGTTTTTCCCGTCTGTCATGGATATGTAATCATTTGTTGTATATCGGGTAACGGACGTGTCATGTACATCAAACGAATCGAGTCTTGTTGACAGTCCTTTTCCCGTTAGTTTTACATATGCTTCTTTCCTTGTCCAAACAAGCAAAAATTCTTCTTTAGGATTCTTTGAATCCTTTATTTTGTTTATTTCGTTAATTGTAAAAAATCGCTCTGCGATCTTCAGATAAGAGGACCTTGACTTTTCTATATCAACACCGATAGGAGTGTTGTCGCTTGCAAACAATATAAGGTTGTCGCAGTGGGAGAGAGAAAAATAGTAATTATCATATCCCGCAATGAAAGGTTTTCCAAGTAATGTCCTCTTAATCTCGATATCACGAGGTGACAGTGAGAGATCTTTTGCAGCTTCTTCTTTAATTATGATCTCGCTGTTGATATGCATGTTTTTGAGGCGAAGATTTGCAAGTCTTTCGACTTTTTCTTTACGATCGGCACCAAGCAGATCCATGAAAGGCGAATCTTTTACAATGGGAGCGTCCCATTCAATCTCTTTGATCTTAAATCTCAAATCATTTTCTCCCAAATTTAACTGACGGAAGACAGCGATCAATTTCCGCTATCTTCATTACCGATCGATTGAACATCATAAGGTGTAACCTGATATACATAGTAATTGAGCCAATTCGAATACATAATGTTACAATGAGCTCTCCATGTCAAAAGAGGTTTGTTGTTCGGATCATTGTTTGGATAATAGTTTTCGGGAATGGCAATATCAAGACCTTTGGCCGTATCTCGCTTATATTCTTCGTCAAGAGTCATTCTGTCATACTCAGGGTGACCGAAAACAAATATCTGTTTTCCGTTATGGGCAAGCGCTATACAAATGCCGGCTTTCTCCGAATCGGCAAGAACCGTAAGTTCTTTGTTCGCATATACCTCCTCGGGAGATACTGCTGTATAACGAGAGTGGGGCATAAGGAAAACATCATCGAAACCTCTGACAAAAGGTTCCTTACGCTTATGGACTTTGTGCTCGAATATTCCGGACATCTTTGAAGTAAGCTTATGCTTGTTTATGCCGTAATGATAATATATTCCGGCCTGAGCTCCCCAGCATATATGAAGTGTAGAAGTAACATTCTTTTTTGACCATTCCATTATTGAACAGAGTTCGTCCCAATATGCAACTTCCGTAAACTCAAGGTTTTCTACGGGGGCACCCGTGATTATAAGTCCATCGAATTTCTTATCCTTAATATCATCAAAAGTAAGATAAAACTGATCAAGATGACTTTTGGCAGTGTTCTTGCCTATGTATGATGATGTGGTAAGAAACGTCATATTCACCTGTATGGGAGAATTTGAGAGGGAACGTAACATCTGTACCTCGGTTGCTTCTTTAAGAGGCATAAGATTGAGAATAGCAATCTCGAGGGGGCGGATATCCTGAGTCATAGCCCTCGTGTCATCCATCATGAATATATTTTCTTCTTCCATTATTTTTTTTGCAGGAAGATCTGCGGATACTTTAATTGGCATTTCAATCCCTCATTTCTGAAATATATTATGTGATTATGTCACCTGTTTAATGTTTTGTCAAATCCCGAAAATGTTGTTTCAAGGCCTTCAAGGGATAAAACAGGTATATTTAAAGTCTTTGCTTTGTCGAGCTTACTTCCGGCAGCTTCCCCGGCAATAAGATAGTCCGTTTTTTTGCTTACCGACCCGGTAACTTTACCGCCGTTTGCCTCTATCAGTGCTGTCAACTCGTTTCTGCCTATCCCGTCAAAAGAACCGGTGATAACAAATGTAAGACCAATCAGAGCATCTCCCGATGAAGTACGTGCTTCTTCACTCATAACAACGCCGTATGAACGAAGTTTTTCTATGATCTTGGTATTGGCTTCATTTTTGAAGTAGGAGATGATACAATCAGCAGTTGTTTCGCCTATTTCGGGAACCGATGTAAGCACTTCACGGGAAGCGGCGGCAAGTGCATCTATCGAATGAAACTCATTCATCAAAAGTTTAGCGGTGTTTTTCCCGACATTTCTGATCGAAAGACCGGTAAGTACACTCGAAGGTCCGGCGTTTTTGGATGATTCGATCGACGCAAGAAGCTTTGATATGTTCTTTTCTCTGCCTATGATCCCTGAACTTATCAATTCATCTTCTTTGTCTTTTAATGTGTAGATGTCGGATATATCTTTTATGTAACCGTTTTCGATAAGGCTGTTGACGATAACGTCGCCCATGCCCATTATATTCATTGCGCTTATGGAACAATAATAAGCGATCGTTCTGGAAAGCTGGGCGGGACAGTTGGGATTCTCGCAGCGTATATCGGCAGTACCCTCGTCTTTGACAAGTAAACTTCCGCATTTAGGACAGGTTAGGGGAGATCTGAATACTTCCTTGGGCTTTTCTATGCAGGCACTGATACGCGGGATTATCTCACCGCTTTTGTATAGTGAATAAGAACCGCCTATACCGATGGAAAGCTCATCTATATAATCCTGGTTATGAAGCGTGGCTCTTTGAACGCTTGTACCGCAGAGTATAGCGGGTCCGCCTGTTTCCTTGTCATGAAAAACTCCGGTGTAAGTAAGTTTACCGGTTCTTCCTATATCAACGATTATCTCGTCCATGACAACAGTTCTGACTTCAGGAGGGTATTTATATGCAATATGGCCGGACTGATATTTGCTGCCGGCGGGGAAATCATTTCTGTATCCCGTATTGTCAAGTTTGATAACAGCTCCGTCAATATCATGATCGAATTGTTGACGCATTTCATCTATCTTTTTTATTGCATTCAAAACCTCTTGGGTGTTTTTACACAAAAAACCCGTGACGGTCGGACAACCGAATGACGACAATTTTTCAAGTCCTCCAAAATGACTTTCGGTGAGCGATTTTGGACCGCTTTGAACATTGAAAACTTTAAAAGCCAAACCTCGGCTTTTAACAACAGAACTGTCAAGTCCACGAAGTGTCCCTGCTGCAAGATTTCTGGGATTTGCGGCAAGCTTACCGCCGTTGTCACGTTGTTCGTCGTTATATTTATAAAATGCTTCACGGGG
Organism: Lachnospiraceae bacterium; assembly: GCA_024699645.1. Classification (GTDB taxonomy): domain Bacteria; phylum Bacillota; class Clostridia; order Lachnospirales; family Lachnospiraceae; genus RUG11977. Next base: position 41,561 of record JAILPE010000051.1, on the reverse strand, counting down.
CATGTAAACCTCACCGCGAAGCTCCAAAGAATCGGCATCCATATTATTGATCGTTTGAAGTACACCGTCAACAAAAACGGCATTTGCGGTAACATCTTCTCCGGTAGAACCGTCACCTCTTGTTTCGGCGAGTGTCAGACGAAGAGTTCCGTCGTCACTTTTAGCGTATCGAACAGTCATGCTCAGACCGTCAATTTTAGCTTCAACGCACATAAGGGCATCCGGATGGATTGCGTGTACTTTGTCTATCCATGACGACACATCATCAAGACTGAAAACGTCCTCGATCGAAAGCATGGGGACATTGTGGACAACTTTTTTACCGGCTGTTCTTTTATATGTACCTCCGACCCGTTGAGAAGGAGAGTCGGGAGTGATCCATTCGGGATGTTCTTTCTCGGCTGCCTTTAATTTTTGCATAAGCATATCATATTCAAAGTCACTGATCTCAGGATCATCCTGATCGTAGTAACGCTTCATATGATGATCTATCGTTTTTTGGAGAGTTGTATATTCGGTATAGTCCATGGGAACTCCTGTTTTTTATGTATTCATAAGCTGTAATGTCTATATTTTTGTGTTATTGCCTGTATTTTGTGTTATTACCTTTTTTGTGGTTTTCGGATATTTCGTGTTGTATTCCGCTTTTTGAGTTATTTCCGGTTTCTTTGCGGATGGTTTTGGCATTTTTTTATCTGACCCGGCATACGGGGTGCATTGACGGAATCTTCAAGTAGTTTTTTAAGTTCGTCAAGCTCTCCGGGGGCGAGTGCCCTATATGACCCTTCCTTCAAACGTCCGAGCCTGATGTTCATTATCCTGACTCTTTTGAGCGAAAGAACTCTGTAGCCGAGTGCCTCACACATGCGTCTGATCTGTCTGTTGAGCCCTTGAGTGAGTACTATTGTAAAAGATTTATCACCGGTCTGCCGTATCGTACAGGGGAGTGTGACGGTATCGAGAATAGGAACGCCGTCCGACATGGCTTTTAGAAATTCTTTGGTTATTTTTTTGTTTACTTCGACCTCATACTCTTTTTCGTGTTTGTTTCCGCAGCGTAAAATCTTGTTAACGATATCACCGTCGTTTGTCAAAAGGATTAGTCCGCTTGAGTCTTTATCGAGCCTGCCTATCGGGAATATCCTTTCCTTGTGGTTTATGTAATCTATTATATTGTCGGGTTCACGTCTGTCTGTTGTGCTGATGATACCGATAGGTTTATTAAATGCGATAAGAATCAGTTTGTTCATTTTTTCGACCGGATTATCGTCAAAAAGAACAACCTGACCCGGAAGAACTCTTGTACCGAGAGTAGCTTTTACACCGTCAACGCTTATGCGTCCTTTTTCTATGATCGCGTCAGCTTCACGCCTTGAACAAATCCCGCTGTCCGCAAGATATTTATTGATCCTGACACCGCCTTCAGGTTCGGTTGTTTTAAATATTTCTTTATTTATTTTCATTAAACGATCCCCGTATTTTCAGGTTTTATAAACACTTTTAACAGTTAGAGAGTATAGCATTTATAGGATTTATTGTAAAGTTAATGACATACCCGACTGTACACTTATTGTGTATAATTCTGATCATTGTTGAAAGACGTGAAATAGTATGCTGATAATCTTGTTTTTTCTTGTAAAACAACTTTCCTTATGATGTGGTTTATGGTAAAATATAGAAACATAATTGAAAGGATAGCAATATGAATATTGTAATCGATATTTTTTTGATTCTGTCTTTGTTTGTTACAGGATATGTCTTGGTTATAATGACACGAACAAATATTAAATACCGTGAAAGTATGGCTTTCGGTGGCAGGAGATTTTTGCTTGTTACAGACATTTGCTATGCTCTTACGGTTTTGTTTTTTGTTTTGATGATTGTTTTATTTGTCTTATGGTTTATCGATATTGTAGAAATAGATATTGTTACTTCGATCGCTCTATTTATTGCATCCTCTACGATTTGGTTCCTCCTTTTGATAAGAGGACTTCAGAAAAAAGGGATCGATGTTATGTTTAACAGGGGTAATGCGCTTCGTGATACGAGAAATCGTCTTATGGTTAGTGTTTCTCACGAGATCAGAACTCCGATGAACTCAATTATCGGACTTTCGGAAGTTATCCTTCGAAGGGAAGATATACCCGATGACGTACGAGAGGATATCGATAATATTTCTGTTGCAAGCAGCCTTTTACTCGGAGTAGTGAACAACCTTATCGATTTCACAAAAGTTGAATCCGGACAGATAGAGATAATCGAATCCGAATACAATACAAGAGGTTTTATCGACGAGATCATTCATCGTGCGGGCAATATGCTTAAGGGATCGCAGGTGGAATTTTTGACCGATATAGACGTTTCGTTGCCCGTAAGAATGATAGGTGATGAGGTAAGGCTCTGTCAGGCCATCGCCAATATAATATCAAATGCGAGTAAGTATACACATGTGGGAGTTATCACTTTCAGGATCATGTGCATTAAAGAGCGGGGAACAGCAAAGCTTACCTTCGTCATAGAAGATACCGGAATAGGGATGAACAAGGGTCAACGCGACAGATTCATGGGTTATTCGAACGATGAATTGATCCGTGATCCCAGTAGCGGAGAGCTTAAGGGAACAAGCAGTCTCGGTGCCTCAGGTGAAGAAGATAACAAGGGCATAGGACTCGGTCTTATAATCACACGCACAATAGTAGAAAAGATGGGCGGAAATATATATTTCAGAAGTGAGGAAGGCTCGGGAACATCGGTAACGATAGAAGTTGAACAGAAAATTGCTGTCGACACACCTATCGGAAATCTTTCGCTCATCCATAAAGAGTCCAAGAAGCATTATATGTTCTCTGCGCCCATGGCCAGAGTACTCGTTGTCGATGACAACGTAGTAAACCTTTTCGTCTCAAAAGAATTACTGCTTAATTATGATATTGATGTTACAACGGCCGGGAGCGGTGCCGAATGTTTGGCTCTTGTCAATAACAATTATTACGACCTTATATTTATGGATTACGTAATGCCGGATATGGATGGTCATGAAACTCTTGTAAAACTCAGAAAACGTGAGAATGAATTTGCAAGGAAGATACCTGTTGTTGCACTCACTGCAATGGTTACAAACGGTGGCTCTAAAATGTATATAGATGAAGGTTTCCAGGGTTATCTGTCTAAACCGATCAATGTTCATGACCTTGAAGAACAGCTTTTAAGACTTCTCCCCGACAAGTATATAGTTCACAAAAACGTTGCCGAGGAAGTTGATGAGGAGCCGATAGAAGAAAAACTCTGGTATAAGCGTATCAACAGCATCCTTACCGGTGTCGACATCAAACAGGGATTGATGTATTCGAATAATGACTATTCGTCGTATATGAATCTGCTCAGAGTGATCTATAACGACAGTTATACTCAGATAGCAAAGCTTAACAGGTTTAAAGAGAAGATCGATCTGAATGATTTCAGGGTTACGATCCATGCTTTAAAGAGTGTTACCGCTTCCGTAGGCGCTGTTGATCTTTCCGGGATGTGTCGCAATCTCGAAATGCATGCGAAGGACGGCGATTCAGAATATATCAAGCATAATATTGATGAATTTATCGAAAAATTTGATGAATTCCTTCGCAAGATCGATATGCTTCTTGCCAGAGAAGACGAAATGATGGTACGAGGTTTTAACAAACCCAAAATCGATCTGAGTGAAGAAGAGATCATGTCAATAGTTAAAGATCTTATCGCGAGCCTTGATGAATTTAATGCCGACGATGCGGAGGCTTGTCTTAAAAAGCTTTCCAATACCAATCTTGACTATGAAAAAACAAAGGCTGTCGAGAATGCCGGTGACATGATAACTTTGTTTAAATACGATGAGATCAAAAATCTTATCGAGAGTACTTTTATGGAGAACAGTTAATGAAAAATGTTGGGAGAATATGCCTGTGCATTATTACTATCCTGTTTATTGCAACAGGTGCGATATTCGGAACCGGGGATTATAAAGCTCAGGGAGCCGAGATAGTGACCGATTTCACAAAGAACGGCGTACATTACATGGTTTTGAGTAAAGAAAAAGGGCGAAACTATGGAACCGTTGCAGTATCGGGGATAGACGAGAAGGCTGATAAGGATTTGATCAAAAATTTAAAGATCCCTTTTGAGCTGCGAAAAAATCAGATCAATTATACGGTTGTAAAAATTGATAATCTTGCGTTTGAATCCGTTACCGGGATATCATCGATAACGATTGAAGAAGGCATTACCGAAATCGGTACCGGTGCTTTCTGTAATTGCTCCGATCTCAAAAAACTGATCATCCCGTCGACTGTAAAAACAATGCCTTCCACAGCTTTTTTTAAGTGTTCGGCCTTAAAAAACATTATCATAAGCGAGGAAAACAAACTTTTTTCTTCTGCCGATGGCGTTGTTTATTCAAAAGACGGGAAGACTTTGATTGCCGCGCCGGGGATTTCCGGTAAATACTTAATTCAAGACGGGGTTACAGCAGTTGGTGAATATGCGTTCGCATACAACGAAAATCTGACTTTTGTTACATTCCCGATGAGCGTCATATCGATATCCGGCTATTCGTTTTATAATTGTACAAATCTGTCGGGAGTTAAATTAAAAGCTGTTGAGACCATCGGTAAGAATGCTTTTTCGAAAAGCGGTCTCAAAAGCATAAAAATTCCTGAAAGTACAAGTAAAATTACGGAAAATCCGTTTTCTTTTTGCGATCGCCTGGAAGAGATAAAGGTCGCTAAATTGAACGATAATTATAAAGCTTCAAAGAATCTCCTTCTGACAAAATCGGGAAAAAAGCTGATCAGTGCATCTGCCGCAGAAAACGGGATACAGATCCCGTCAACCGTAACAAAGATAGGCAAGTATGCATTTGCCGGGAACAAAAGGATCACCCGGATGGTTATCGGAGATAAGATCAAGAATATATACGAAGGAGCATTTTGCTATTGTACTTCTCTCAATAAGATACGCTTTATGTCAAGAAAAACCGGATTGAGTGTTCCGAATGAAACGGAATACGGAATCTTTTTTAACACTGTATATGAACTCATAGTAGAAGTACCTTATTCCGAAAAAGGATTTGAGGAAGGCTCGATAGAGCAACAGATCGAGATTAACAGTCCGAAAGGTGTCGATATCATTACTTTTTGACGGTGTTTAGGTCAGGAGGAAATATGAATTATAATCTTGATTTTGATTATTGTGCGATAGTCATCATGATTATGTTCTTCGTTTATTATTTTTCAAGACGAAGATTTCAAAGTATGCGAAACAGAATGTTCATCTCTCTTGCCATTATCGCTTCTTGCAGTATTGTCCTCGATGTGTTTTCGGCATATACGATCAAATATAAAGATCTTTTTCATCCAATCGTTATATACGGCGCTGCGATCCTTTATTTCCTTGTGACGGGGCTGCTGTCCGCACTGTTCTGTGCGTATTCGCTTATTCAATCAAGAACGGATTCAATAATTAAAAATCTTATCGGTAAGCTTACGGTTCTCATGATACCGTATGCGCTTTATGCTATCATGGTATTGTCAACGCCATTTACCGGCATTTTCTTTTATCTTGAAGATGACAATACATATGTTCAGGGACCTTTTATGTTCCTTATGCTCGTACTTGTGATCGCCTATCTGTTGTTCAGTTTTATCAGGATCACATTCTACAGCGATAATATATCCCTGAGAAAGAGACTCCCCTTTTATTGTTTTGTTGTATTTATGCTCGCAGCATGTTTACTTCAGTGGTTTCTTAAGGATGTACTCTTATACGGACTTGCCGAAGCGCTCGGCACCCTTGTCCTTTATTTGTCAAACCATAATTACAACGATCTGACCGATCTGAGAACGGACATTTATAACAGAAGGACTGCACTTGAGAGCTTAAAAGACATACGTACGGCGGGCCGTGAATGCTCGCTTATAGGTGTGGGGGTATTCGATCAACAGTTTAAAGACCAGAATGTACACGATTCGGATCTTAACGCTTATACAGATTCTTTTGCATATGCACTCACGAGATTCCTTTATCATGAATTTGGGTTCAATAATACCTTCTGTATAGAGACAAATGTTTATCTTGTTACGGTTGAAGAAACGGAACTTGACGATACGATATCTCGTATTTTGGAAAGATTCAGCAATCTCTGGAAGATAAGAGAAAAAGAATTTTATCTCATACCCGGTATCGCGATAATCAATTTTCCCAAAGAAGTGGACCAGATCAATCAGGCATTTGATCTGATCACGGAAGGTGTCAGAACATCATCCGATAATCACGGTGAGATTATGCATATCGTTGATATTCTCGGCGAAAAAGAGAGAAGGATCAATTCGCTTGAGAAAAAACAGGAACAGCTTGAAAAGCAGTATTTGGAAACCGAAGATAAAATGAACAAGGCAGTCAGTGCCGAGCGCTCGAAAAGCATATTTCTTGCTCAGATGTCTCATGAGATAAGAACTCCCATGACGGCAATCCTTGGAATGACAGAATTGTTGTTACGTGATTCCAAAGACAAGACTGTATTAAGCCATGCCAACTCAATCCTCAATTCCGGAAAGATACTTATGGGGATAATCAATGATATTCTGGATTTCTCAAAGATTGAATCGGGAAAGCTTTCAATTGTAAATGATAAGTACATGATTACTTCGGTAGTGTATGATCTTGTTGTAAGTATGCTGCAGCGGGTTCATGACAAGAATCTTAATCTGCGTTTAAGATTTGACCCGAACCTGCCGCTATACCTTGTGGGAGATGAAATAAGAGTAAAACAGTTGATCTTTAATCTTTTGACAAATGCGTGCAAATATACCCAAAAAGGTCAGATATTTTTTGAGATAGGCGGAAGACGGGAAGAATCAAAATATATATTAAATATATCGGTCACAGACACGGGTATCGGTATTCGCAAGGAGAATCTTGCGAGGATATTCGAGAGATTTGAAAGATTTGATCCCGATATAAACAAATCAATCGAAGGCACAGGGCTCGGACTTGCCATCGTAAGACAGCTCGTTGAGCTTATGGGTGGTTCTGTAAGCGTTGAGAGTGAATATGGGATCGGAAGCACTTTTACGGTATCTTTGCCTCAGGATATAGAGGACCAAACGCCGTCTGTTGTTATAAACAGCAATATTCATGAAAAGATCGTATATTGTTTTGAGGATCTTTCACTTGAGGATGATATGAAGGATGCATGTGAATCATTATGTATGGATCATAAATGTTTAAACGATAAAAATGAACTTGATCTTATATGTGACGATCCTTCGGTTTCAATGATCTTTGTAAACAATAAGGTCTATCAGGATTTGTTTGTTGCAGGCAGCAGGATAATACTCGACAAACGGCTTGTATGCATTCATAAATACGCTGAAAAGGTAGATAATTACAGTGGCAGATTGTTTAAAACACCTGTTTCCTCGTTGAACCTCGGTGCGTTTATCAACGGTTCACCACTCTCACCGGTTAACAATTATATAGAGAATAAAAAGTATTGTGCTCCTTCGGCAAGGATACTTGTTGTCGATGATAATGCGGTCAATCTTAAAATCTTTAAGAGCCTTTGTGAACCGCACGGATTTATGATCGATGCTGTCGAAAGCGGGGATGCTTGTATTGAATATACAAAACGCAACGTATATGACATAGTGTTCCTTGATCATATGATGCCTCATAAGGACGGTATCGATACAATCAGAGAGATTCTTGCGTCCGAAGATAATCTCAACAGGAAGACACCTTTTATCGCGTTTACGGCCAATGCTGTATCAGGGATGAAGGAGATGTTCTTAAATGAAGGATTTGTAGATTTCCTTTCTAAGCCTATTGAGATATCAAGGCTTGAACAGATGCTGCTCGATTATATCCCTAAGGATAAGATCGTTTTCGGTACATTGGTCCGGGATGGTGAAGAGGAAGATAAGCTTATTGAAGAAGACAATGATAAAAAGATCGTTGACAGGCTGAAAGAAGCAGGTCTTGATACAGATATCGCGATAGAGTACGCCGGCGGTGATGTAGATATGCTTATGGAAGTGCTTCAGATCTTTGTGAGCGACGGAAGAGAAAAGATAGGACTCATGAAGGATCTGGTCACTAAACAGGATTATAAAGAATTTACAACGCAGATACATGCGGTTAAAAGCCTTACAAGAGGAATCGGGATCAAAGAGCTTTCTGAGAAGGCTCTTGAGCTTGAAATGGCCGGAAAAAACGGTGATACTGAATTTATTGATAAAAAATACGAAGAAGTACTAAAGGATTACGGAGATTTTATCGATAAAATTGATATAGCGATCAGGTAAGTTATCATTGATCGATCATCAAGGAGGTAATTGTCATTCATGAAGATCACGTCGTTATTCATCAAAAATTTCAAAACCATAAAAGAGCTTGTCCTCGAAAACATTGAAAATGCGATGATCGTCGTCGGTAAAAACAGTACAGGTAAAACTACGATTCTGCACGCGATCAGAGCGATGGCCGGAGAATATGAAGTAAAGCCGGGTGACTTTAATGACTGTGAAAGGAATATTGAGATAGCTGTCGACCTTGAATTATCGAACGATGATATATTAATGTTTCACAAAACAGGTGTCATCAGCAAATATAAGAATTTCGAAAAGTGGTATGAAGAGTTCAGAAAAGAACTTCCTTCATTCGAAAAGTTGAAAAAAGAAGTTTCCGATGAATATGAGAACTATACAAAAATCACCCAACCGGTAGATTACGGCGGAATAGTCAAATTCGTTTATGTTGTCGAAAGAGATCTTAATGTCCGTTATTATGACGGTTTCAGCAAAAATAACGAAAGGATCGTCGAGATCATACCCAAGGTTCATTTTATCGATGTTTCAAGAGATGTAAAAGGGATACAGAACGAAATCTTTTCGGCTCAAACATCGGATATGTTGAGTTCTCTCAAGCACGGATCGTGTATACTTGATCCTTCGTGTCCTTGTACCAACTGCTTTAACTGTATACCCGAGATACTTTCAAAAGAACCCGAGTCTATGACGATAGCCCAGACCTTCAAGCTGCTTGAATATAAACTTATGAACGTTAATCTTGATGAGTTTATGTATAATCTCAACAAGTATTATACGCGTAACAGCGGCAAGCAGCAGAATTTCAGATTTGTGCTTAATATCAATCCGACGGAGCTGTTCAGTCTCGGAACCGCAGTTATAAAATCAGATCGTTACGGAACCGATTCGGTCGAGCATTTAAGCGCCGGCGGAAAGAGCATATACATTCTTTCAATGCTTGAAGCATATCTCGATGATTCAAGGACTATGCCGTGTATCATTATGATCGAAGATCCCGAGATATATCTTCATCCTCAGCTTCAGAAGGTTGCGAGTGAGATACTTTACAGGCTGTCAAAGAAAAATCAGGTTATCTTTTCGACTCATTCACCGAATCTGATTTTTAACTTTACGTCTAAACAGTTAAAACAGGTAGTACTTGATGACAATTACTATACAACAGCGATCGAAGATCCCGATATAGACGTTATCCTTGATGATCTCGGATACTCTGCGAACGATCTCATGAACGTTAACTTCGTCTTTATTGTCGAGGGTAAGCAGGATAGCAACAGATTGCCGCTCTTGCTTAAAAAGTATTACTCCGAGATTTACGATGAAGACGGAAGGTTGCAGCGTGTATCGATCATTACAACAAACAGCTGTACAAACATCAAAACATACGCAAATCTTAAGTATATCAACCAGATTTACCTTAAGGATCAATTTTTGATGATCAGAGACAGTGACGGTAAAAAGCCTGAAACTCTCGTTAAACAGCTTTGCTCATATTATTATTCGAGATATCAGGAGGATTCTGGAAACATTCCGAGAGTTCAGCCAAAAAACGTACTTGTACTCAAGTATTATTCGTTTGAAAACTACTTCCTTAATCCGAAGGTAATGGCTAAGATAGGCGTTATTAAAAACGAAGAGGAATTCTATAATATATTGCAGGAAAAATTCAGGGCATATTTATATAAACTCTCAAGCGTTAAAAGGATGAAGGAGATAACCGGCATTACCATCAAGTCGAAGGAAGATATAAAGAGAAATCTCGAAAAGATAAAGATATATGTAAGAGGTCATAATCTTTTTGATATATTCTACGGTAAATATAAAGGCGAAAACGAAAACAAGATCCTTGAAAGGTATATCGAGGAAGCACCGAGGAGCGATTTTGAAGATATTTTGAATTCCATCGACGATTTTGTTTACTTCTCCAATCGTAAGGTTGAGGAGGAGATAGATGATTCTCCGAAAAGAGATAAACACAAAAAGAAGAAACGTATGTGACTAATACGTCGATAATTTGACAAAGTAGTATAAAACTTATATAATTTCGAACATTACATGATAAAAGGAGTGTGATCTGATTGGATCCTGACGTCGCGGGTCAGCTGATAGCATTAGTTATTTTACTTATTCTGTCCGGATTTTTCTCATCGGCAGAAACAGCATTTACTTCGCTTAACAAGTTGAGGATCAGAAGCCAGGCTGAGGACGGTTCTAAACGTGCGAAGCTTATTTACGGTATGATCGAAGACCCCTCGAGATTTCTCAGTACCGTTCTTGTAGGCAACAATATTGTTAATATTGCTGCTTCGTCTTTGACAACTGTTTTTGTATCGGTACAGTTCGACTCAAAGTATATCGGATTGGGAGCCGGAATTCTTACTCTTGTTATATTGATCTTTGGTGAGGTTATGCCGAAAACCATAGCAGCTAACAAAGCCGAAAAGATATGCCGGTATTATGCCCCTATCATTAAGTTTTTAATGGTGGTGCTTTACCCGATAACTCTTGTTGTTGAAAAGATATCTGACTTTTTCTTCTTTATTTTCAGAATTGATAAGAACAGACAGGAAAAGGCAATCACGGAAGATGAGCTTCTTTCGATAGTTGATGTCAGCAGCGAAGAAGGCGTCCTTGAAAACGATGAACGTGAAATGATCAACAACGTGGTTGATTTTGGGGATACTTCGGCTAAAGATATCATGGTTACATCAGGCGATATGGTGTGTGTTCCGGATGATGTTACTTACGAAGGTCTTTTGGAAGTAATACGTGAACATATGTATTCCAGAATGCCCGTTTATCATGAGACGATTGATAATATCACAGGTGTTGTATGGGCCAAAGATATACTTGTTAAGTATGATCCAAATACTCCGTTTGATATTACCAAGTATATGCGTGAAGCATATTTTACGTATGAATTTAAGAATACACGCGAACTTATGGCTGACATGAGAGAAGAATACAAGTCCATGGCGATCGTTCTTGATGAATACGGATCTACGGCAGGTCTTATAACCATTGAAGATCTCATTGAGGAGATCGTGGGTGAGATCAGGGATGAAACGGACACGGATGAGCTCGATCCGATCGAAAAGATTTCCGACAGAGTGTATATCGTTGAAGGAAAGACCGATTTTGACAAGATCAACGAGGTGGTTGGACTGTCAATCAAATCTGATGATTATGATTCTATTGCGGGTCATGTTATCCATTTGATGAAGGATATTCCCGAATCGGAGGGCGAATCGATCGTAGATGAAGACGGTGTTGTTTATACGGTACTTGTTCTTGAAAAGAACACCGTTGAAAAGATAATGATAGAGTTGCCGGATAATTTCACTCCGAATAAAGTTGAAGAAAAAGAATAAAGTCTCACTCCGAATAAGGCTATAGAAAAAGAATAAGATATACAGGACTTGACTGAACCCCTTTGCTTACTTTCATAGGTAAGGCAAAGGGGTTTTTTGACGTGTAAATCGGTAGCGGAAAAAGGTAATCTGTTAAACCTTTATTTAATTTTATGTTGAATAAAAAAGAAAACAATGATAAAATATGTCTGATTTGGTAAGAGAGAAGGTGACGGCGCATGATCGAAGAACTGAAAGAACTGGTTTCAAGAAAAGCCTATAAGGAATTTCGTGAATACGCGGTCGAGGAAAATGAAGCCGATATTGCTTCTGTTCTCGAGGAAATGCCTGAGAACGAGCTTCTTACTTTCTTCAGGATTCTACCTAAGGATAAAGCAGCCGATGTGTTTGCATATCTGCCGATCGACGTTCAGCAACATATGATCGTAACGTTTACTCTCGGCGAGGCTGCCGGTATCATCGAAAACCTTTCGTTCGATGATGCTGCCGACCTTATGGATGAGATGCCTGCGAATGTTGTAACAAGATTGCTCGCAAATACGAGTCCGCAAACCCGAAGTACAATTAATGCACTTCTTAAATACCCAGACAGCTCCGCAGGAAGCCTCATGACGACGGAGTATGAGGGACTTAAGGAAGGCATGAAGGTTTCACAGGCGATCGAAAAGATCCGGAATGACGGTATTGATAAAGAAACGATCAACGTATGTTATGTCCTTGATGCGGCAAGAAAGCTTAAAGGAACCGTTACTCTGAGAAGTCTGTTGCTTGCCGATCCCGATACACTGGTCGGAGATATAATGACGGAACATGTGATCTCGGTCAATACGCTTGACGACCAGGAGGATGTTGCAAGAGATTTCCAGCATTATGATTTCTCTGCAATGCCTGTTGTTGACAGCGAAGGAAGACTTGTCGGAATCATCACGGTCGATGATATCGTCGACATCATGCAGCAAGAGGCAACAGAGGATATCGAAAAAATGGCAGCTATCCGTCCTACGGATATGCCTTACATAAAAACAGGCGTTTTTGAAACGTATAAAAAACGTATTCCGTGGTTGCTGCTTCTGATGATTTCCGCAACATTTACGGGAATGATAATAAGTTATTTCGAAGAAGCGCTCGGTCAGATGATAGTACTCACGTCGTTTATACCGATGCTTATGGATACCGGCGGTAATGCGGGAAGCCAGGCCTCCGTTTCAATCATTCGTGCACTTTCCCTTGAAGAGATCGAATTTCATGATCTGCCCAAAACCATGTGGAAAGAGGTAAGAGTGTCGTTCCTCGTCGGTGCGACTCTTGCGGTTACGAATTTTGTGAAACTGATTGTTGTAGACCGGGTTTCTTTTATGATCGCTCTTGTCGTATGTCTTACACTTGTTGTTACGGTATTTGTTGCAAAACTTGTAGGATGCTCTTTGCCTATGATCGCCAAGAAGATCGGTTTTGACCCTGCCGTAATGGCGAGCCCGTTCATCACAACGATCGTCGATGCACTTTCGCTTGTAATATATTTTAATTTTGCGACATTCATGCTTGGCCTTAATGCATAGGCGTTAACGAAGCGATGTTTGCTTAAAAATAGGAGGAATACATGTTAACCCTTGTACAATCAATTTCAGAAATCATAAAAAAGGCCTTTACGGATGCCGGATATGATGAAAAATTCGGTGTGGTTACCGTTTCTAACAGACCCGATCTTTGTGAATTCCAGTGCAACGGTGCGCTGATGGCCGCTAAACAATACCATAAAGCACCGATTGCCATTGCCGGTGAAGTAGCGGAAAAGATTGAAAACGGTTTTTTTGAAAAGATAGATGTTGCCGCTCCCGGCTTTATTAATCTTAAGATCGGAGCAGAAGCACTTCTCGGTCATGTGAAAGGAATGTTCGAAGACGAAAAATTCGGTTTCGAAGCTCAGGGTAATAATAGGAAAGTTATAATTGACTACGGTGGTGCCAATGTGGCAAAACCTCTTCATGTCGGACATCTTCGTCCCGCGATCATAGGAGAGAGTGTAAAACGCATCCTTACATTTGACGGATACGATGCGATCGGAGATGTTCATCTCGGCGACTGGGGACTTCAGATTGGACTTATTATTACTGAGCTTAAACGCAGACAGCCCGACCTTCCTTATTATGACGACTCGTTTTCGGGAGAATATCCGAAAGAAGCGCCGTTTACTATCTCAGATCTCGAAGAGATATATCCGTATGCAAGTAAATATTCAAAAACCGATGATGCATACAGAGAAGAGGCAAAACACGCAACAAAGATGCTTCAGGACGGTCACAGAGGATACAGAGCGATTTGGCAGCATATACTCGATGTTTCGATCAATGATCTTAAAAAGAACTACGATAATCTCAATGTTCATTTTGAGTTGTGGAAAAAAGAGAGCGATGCAAATGTCTATATACCCGAGATCATAGATGATTTCAAAGCCAAAGGACTTGCAAGGATCGACGAAGGGGCTTTGGTTGTTGATGTTAAGGAAGATACGGATCAGAAAGAAATGCCTCCCTGCATATTACAGAAGTCAGACGGTGCTTTCCTTTATGCATCGACCGATGTAGCAACTATTTATGAACGTAAAAAGTTGTTTGACCCTTATTGGATCATTTATGTTGTTGACAAAAGACAGGAACTGCATTTTGACCAGGTGTTCAGAACATGTAAAAAAGGCGGCATAGTCGATGATTCCACCAAGCTTACTTTTCTTGGGAACGGAACAATGAACGGACCGGACGGAAAGCCTTTCAAGACAAGAGACGGAGATGTCCTCAGACTTGAATATCTCATTAACAGTATCGTTGATAAAGTGTCCGAAAGAATGGCGGATTCTGATATACCCGAATCGGAAAAAAGATCGATCTGCGATATGGTTGGTCTCGCAGCAATAAAATACGGCGATCTTTCAAACCAGGCAACAAAGGATTACGTCTTTGATATAGACAGATTCACATCGTTTGACGGCAATACGGGTCCTTATATTCTTTATACACTTGTAAGGATCAAATCACTTCTTTCAAAGTTGTCGGTTAAAGATGATTTCGATTCTGTATCCGCACTTAAGTGTTCGGAGAATATCACGGATTCGGAAAAGAAGCTTTGGCTTGCGGTTGCCGGTTTCCATGAAGCTATAAGAAAGGCGGCCGATGAAATAGCGCCTCATAAGATATGTACATATATCTACGAGATATCCGATCTGTTTAACAGCTTTTACCATGACAACAGGATTGTGACACAGGAAAATGTTGACATCAAAAACAGATGGATCGCATTGCTTAAGATCGTACTTGAGGTTGTCGAAAAATGTGTTGATATGCTTGGAATCAAAGTTCCGGACAGAATGTGACATTAAAGAAAAATATTTTTTGCCGGGTTAACGATGATAAGGTGAAGAGGGGTTTACAAAAAAATGTTTGTTGGAAGGAAAGAAGAGCGAAAGAGCCTTGAATCGGTATATGCTACCGACAGGAGTAATCTGCTTGTTCTCTACGGTAAAGAGGGAATAGGTAAGACTGCTCTTGCTCTTCAGTTTGCCCGAAACAAAAAAATGATATACAAAAGGTTCCTTCCGGCCGGTGACATAGAACACGAACTGCTTGTCAGTGAATTGCTTGATGACATAAAAAAAGGTAATTATAAACAGGAAGAGAAAACAGTAGTCATATTTGATGAATTCCATTATATAGAGTCGAAAAAGATACTGTCCGATATTGTTTATATCCTTTCTAATGCAGATCAATGCGGCAGGTTCATGATACTTATGTTATCCTCTTCAATTAATTTCGTTGAAAACAGCATGATCGATCTTGACAAGGACTTTGCTTCATCTATAACCGGGATTGTAAAGATTCAGCCGATCTCGTTTGCACAGATGGTCGAATGGTTCCCGAATAAATCGGTTGAAGAGTGCATTATCATAAGGTCAGTCCTTGGAGGTGTACCTAAATACCTTTCACTTTGGGATAAGTCTAAAAGCATCAGGGACAATATCATCAACCTTTTTCTGACCCGCCAGTCACCTTTGCTCGAAGAACCTGAAGCCGTACTGCGAAAAGAACTCAGAGAGCTTAGCTCGTACAACACGATTATGATTTCTCTCGGCAAAGGACTTATAAAGCTTAACGATCTGTTCCTTGCGACAGGATATTCGAGAGCCAAGATAAGCGTTTATATTAAAAACCTGATAGAGATCGATGTTGTTGAGAAAATGTTCTCTGCGAATGTAAAAAATGCCGAGAATACTATGAAAGGCCTTTACAGGATAAGCGATTCACTTTTGAGTTTCTATTACGCTTTTGTTTATCCGAACATTACGCGCATCGAGCTTGGAGAAGGCAGCAGTATTTATGATGAATGTATAGGACCGGTGTTAAATACATACCTCAGACCGTTTTTTGCCGATGTATGCAGAGAGTATCTCGATCTGATGTCTCAATACGATAAACTCGATCATAATTATTCGCAGTGGCAGACATGGTATGGTAAGAAAGGTACGATCGACATTGTCGGAGTTGACGGTAAGGGGAATATGATCTGCGGCCTTTGCAGTTTTAACGATGAGATCGCTTCAATAGAAGCTCTCGCCGAACTTAAGGCTCTTGCACAGCAGGCAGGTATCAAAAAATGCAGCTATTGCCTGTTCTCAAAAAACGGATTTGACAGCAGCATTGAAGAAATAGCGGATTCGGGAGAATTGATCATCGCTTCTTTAAAGGATTTTTGAAGTGCGATTGACACTTGTTGGTATCATTGTTAAAATACTTAGGGCTTTCTTTTGTGAGGAAGGAGTGGTGTTAAAAATGAATGATATTTTTAACGGAGCACGGAGAAACGTATCTGCAGCATTGAGTTGTGACACGTTTGATGTAAAAACAAATCAGATACGAAATGTGGGGAAAAAGATGAAGAGATCGTTAAATGGTTTATTTAAGATAATACTTGTATTTATAGGAATTTGCCTTATATACACGATCAATGCCAAGGCAGGAGTAGAGGATTATGAATATCCTCATTATGTCGGCGTTGCAACCGCAACTGTAAATGTCCGTGAGGGAGCGGGTGTTGCTTTTGATCAGGTTACTGATGCATCCGGCAAGAATATACAGCTTTCTACCGGCGACGAGGTTGAGATTCTTGACGAAAAGAAGGCAGATGACGGTATCGTATGGTATCATATTGCTTTTACTCAAAAAGGCGTTGAATATATCGGTTTTTCGACAAGTTCGTATCTTGCAAAAGATGATGACAGAGTGATCACGCCTCCGCCTACACCCACTCCGGTGCCTGTAGAGGATGAAGTTGTCGATACTCCTGCTAATGAGGTTACTCCCGATAATAAGGCCGAAAATGAAAACGTCAGACCGGACGCCTTTGAAAAAGAAGATAAAACGACTGATTCGGAAAACAAAGAGGAAGAAGAAAGCAGCAGCATGGGATGGACCGTATTTTGGCTCCTTGTCATAGTTACGATCATATTCTTTGGGCTTTATCTTGTTCTAAAATACATCAAGAACAAAAAAGAAGGTCAGTCACCTTCTCCTTCTCGTAAAGTTGAAAGATTTAAGCAGATGAACATGCAAAACAAGGATGCCGGAAGACGTGTTCCTCAGATCCGCCAGACGGGTCAAAGACCTCATGCTCCTTCGGAACCCAGAAGAGAAGTTTATGTTAAACGCAGGGAACCTATCGCGGATAACGGAGTTCCCATCAATCAGTCCGATATGGAACAGGATAATGAGGATAAAAAGCTTCTTCGTGAGAAGATCGAACATCTTCAGGAGCATGATCTTGTCAGACACGTTGTATACGGTGAAGGTGAAGTATACGATAATTCGGACGTAAAACTTCTTGAAGTCAGATTCGGAAATGATATGCGTTTCCTTAAGAAAGATCAGCTTGTCAACAAGAGAGAACTCGTTGTTTTTGATGACGAAGATCAATCGATTGCAAGAAGACGCAGAAGAAGAGTAAATAATCAGAATAACAGAAATTATTGATTGGAGTAACATAGAATGAGCAAGCTTTGGGGCGGCAGATTTACCGGCGAGATCGACAGTCTTGTGTATGATTTTAATGCTTCGATTTCTTTTGATAAAAGGATGTATCGTCAGGATATCAAAGGAAGCATAGTACATGCGGGTATGCTCGGTAAATGCGGGATTATCCCACAGGAAGACAGTGATGCCATAGTTAAAGGCCTTAAGGGTATTCTTTCCGATCTTGAGTCGGGGAAGTTGGTTATTGACGAGTCTATGGAAGATATCCATAGTTTTGTCGAATCGGAGCTTACCTCAAGGATCGGAGATGCCGGTAAGAAGCTTCATACAGGCAGAAGCCGTAACGATCAGGTTGCTCTTGATATAAAGCTTTATATCCGTGATTATATCGATGAACTTGATAAAAAGATCAAAGAGCTGCAAAATACACTTTGTTCGATAATCGAAAACAATCTTGAAACGTTTATGCCCGGTTTTACACATATGCAAAAAGCACAGCCGGTGACTTTGGCGCATCATATGAGCGCTTATTTCGAAATGTTTAAGCGTGACAGGAGCAGGCTCTTTGATATCAGAAAAAGAATGAATCTTTGTCCGCTCGGTTCGGGTGCTTTGGCCGGAACAACTTATCCGCTTGACAGAGATTATGTGGCAAAGGAACTCGGTTTTGACGGTCCGACCGTAAACAGTATGGATTCGGTTTCGGACAGAGATCATATAGTTGAGCTTTTGGCTGCACTTTCAACGATCATGATGCATCTTTCGAGGTTTTCGGAAGAGATCATAATCTGGAACAGCAATGAATACAGATTTGTTGAAATATCCGATGCATATTCTACCGGAAGCAGCATTATGCCACAGAAAAAGAATCCGGACATAGCCGAGCTTGTCCGCGGTAAGACGGGACGTGTATACGGAGCATTGATGTCTATGCTTACAACTCTCAAGGGAACTCCTCTTGCATATAATAAAGATATGCAGGAAGACAAAGAAATGTTCTTTGATGCGGCTGATACCGTTCTTAACTGCGTTGTCCTTTTTAACGGAATGCTTTCCACCATAACATTTAATAAAAAGATCATGGAAGAAAGCGCAAAGAACGGTTTTACAAATGCGACCGATGTTGCCGATTATCTTGTACTTAAAAATATTCCGTTCAGAGATGCACACAGGATCGTCGGAGAACTTGTTCTTCTTTGTATAGAGAAGGGATGTGCTCTCGATGATCTGTCTTTGGATGAGTTAAAAAAGTATTCACCTGTAATAGAACAGGATATATACGAAGCAATCTCAATGAAGACTTGCGTTATGAAACGTTGTACACAAGGAGCGCCCGGACCTGAAGCAATGAAGAAAGTGATCCTTGCATACAAAGATTATCTTTCAAAATGATTGTTTTCTCAGATTTAGCACAGTTGCCGGATTAGGGGGAGCGTATGAATAAAAAAAATGACGCACAGGTAATTATACTTAATAAGCCTTACACCTTATCAGGATTTGAAAGTGATGAATATCTTCAACGTATCGCTTATTTCATTAACAGCACCTACGACGAAGTAAAAAAGCAGGAATTTTATCATACTATGGACTTGGATACTAAACATGCCCTTTTATGCATAAATCTTGCCGACGAGTATTGTAAGATCAAATTAAGGAACGATGAGCTTAAAGCTGACCTCGAAAGACAGGCTGATGAGATCGGATCATTAAGACGTGAGATCCTTGAATTCAGATCAAAGCTTGAAGGTGCCGCTAAAGAGCATGATCTGCTTAAAGAAAAGATTGTTGAAGAACAGAAAAAGATAGTTAAGCTTGAGACCGAGCTTGCTGCCGAAAAAAAGAATAAAAAAACCGGTCTATAGTTTATTGGTAAGGGGTACAAAATGACTGAATTACTTGCTCCGGCTGGATCCGTTGAGGCATTGCACAGTGCCGTCAATGCAGGTTGTGACGCAGTCTATATCGGTGGGAAAATGTTCGGTGCACGTGCATATGCCAATAATCCCGACGTTGACGAACTTCTTGGTGCCATTGATCATTGTCATGTATTCAATAAAAAAATATATCTTACAGTCAATACACTTCTCAAAAATGATGAATTGACAGAAAATCTGTATAACTTTCTCAGACCCTATTATCAGGAGGGTCTTGATGGCGTTATTGTTTCGGATATCGGAGTAATGGCTGCTGTTTCAAAATGGTTTCCCAAACTTCCTATACATATCAGCACACAGGCTTCGATCACTTCGGCCGAGGGCGCCGATGTTATTTCACGTACCGTAAAAGGGATCACGAGAGTTGTACCTGCCAGAGAATTATCGATCGAAGAAATAGAAAGCTTTAAGAAAAAAACAGATCTTGAGCTTGAAGTGTTTGTTCACGGAGCTATGTGCGTATGCTATTCGGGACAATGCCTTATGAGCTCGCTCGTGGGCGGACGAAGCGGCAACCGGGGAAGATGTGCACAACCGTGTCGAAAGAATTATGATTCAGGGATCAATGATTCTTTTATCTTGTCATGTAAGGATATGTGTACTATTCCGGCTATCGGAAGACTGATACGTGCAGGAGTAGACTCTTTCAAGATAGAAGGAAGAATGAAATCACCCGTTTATGTTGCGGCAACGGTTGAGGCTTACAGAAAATACATGGACATTGCTTATGAAAAAGGCGATGAATACGAGTATTATCTTGAAAGCCATGCGTCAGAGCTTGAGAAGGATATAGATAAACTTCGTGAGATATATAACAGGGGTGGATTCTGCACGGGTTTCATGTTGGGTGAAAAAAATCTGATATGTTCCGATAAAGCATCACATAACGGAGTTTTTGTGGGAACTGTTGAGGGAGTATCGGGAAGAGAGGCCAGGATCGTTTTTGAAAATGAAGTAAATCCCAAAGACGTTCTCGAAATAAGAAAAAATGACGGGTCATCGCTTTACGAGTTTACATCCGGTAATCATTACAGAAAAGGAAGCGAGTATAAGATACTTGTTTCCAAAGGTCAAAAAGCCACGATCGGGCAACGTGTTTTCAGAGTAAAAAACACCACGGTTATCGATGATATAACCGATCGTTACGTTGATAAATGTTTAAAGAGAAAGATCGGATTGCGATTTAAAGCCAAAAAAGGGATGCCGCTCAAACTCAGTGTGTATCTCATTAATAACGGCGCATTTTTTGATCTTTCCGACAGCAATAATATTGTAACGGTATGCGGAGCATGTCCCGATATTGCAAAGACTGCGTGGGCAGACACCGAGAACATAAGAAAGCATCTTACCAAAACGGGGGAATCGTTGTTTGAGGTTGTTGAGTCGGATATTGATATTGATGAAGGTCTCTTTATCCCGGTCGGTGCCGTAAATACGATCAGAAGAGAAGCTTTGGAAGAACTTGAGATAAAACTCATTAACAGATCAAAGAGAGATTTGTCTGACAGTACAGAACCGGACCCCGACATAATAGATATAAGAGAAACAGACATAAGTATACAAGACAGAGTTGTAAACGAAAAAGACGTGAACATAAGCGTTAAAGACAGAGTTTTAAACAATCTTGACAAAACAATAGAAAAACATGCTTTGGTTTATTTTGAAGAATCATTAAAGCCTGTTTTAGACGATCAAAGCATAAAAAGGATTTATTTACCTGTCGGATCACTTAAAGATCCGGATTCTGTAATTAAACGGTTTAAATTGCTTTCAAAACAGCTTGAATACTCCGGACGTGAACTATATGTTGCCTTACCTTATATATGCAGGGAAGCGACATTAAAGGAACTTAAAGAGTCGGGGATCATAGAAAACTTATCGGGCTGTTGCGGATTCCTTGTACGAAACAATGAAGAACTCAGCCTTCTCATCGATAACACAAAAAGGATGATCCTTGACCATACGATGCATCTCTTTAATAAAACTGCTGTAAGGTGCTACGGAAGAGAATTTACATACAGCCCCGAACTGAACAGAGAAGAACTTCTTTCGTTCGGGATGAAAGGCGCAGGAGAGCTGTTGATCTACGGAAGATTACCGCTTATGCAGACAGCACATTGCGTTTATGTAAATGAAGGACAGAAGTGTTTAAAAGCATGTCATAATGGAACTCTTGATGAAAGCTTTTTGACTTTAAAAGACAGTAAAGGATATAAGTTTCCTGTAATAAGAAGATGTGATACCTGTACAAATATCATTTTGAACGGCTCGATACTTGATCTTAGGGATTTGAACAGCGAAATAGAGGAGATCCGGCCGGGTTCTGTCAGGTTTGATTTTACAACAGAATCTCCGCAGGAGATCGACAATGTACTTAAAGGATTCAGAGAGGACGAGAACGAGTATACTTTCGGACATTTCAAAAGAGGCGTTATGTGATCATTATCCCTCTGTAAAAAGGGCAATCTTTATATGAGATATATCCGTTCCGAAATAGGTTTTCCGGAACGCTTGGAAAACAGGTGTTTCGTTTCGCTTGGAAAACAGGGGTTCCGATACGCTTGCAAAACAGAGCAATAATTGATATACTACAAAACAGTTTTGTTACACCTATAACGGAGGATCTCGGCAATGGTTGATGCAACGAGCTGTGGTGGTGTAGTCATATTTCGAGGCAGGATATTGCTGTTATACAAGAATTATAAGAATAAGTATGACGGTTGGGTCTTACCTAAAGGAACAGTAGAACCCGGTGAAGAACATGAACAGACGGCACTTCGGGAAGTAAAAGAGGAAACCGGTGTTGACGCTCAGATAGTGTCATTTATTGATACGAGCAGATATACTTTTAACGCGTCCGATTCGGTTATTTCAAAAGAAGTTCACTGGTATCTTATGATAGCTGACAGCTATTACAGCAAACCTCAGAAAGAGGAGTATTTTTTCGATTCCGGATATTACAAATTTCATGAGGCCGTTCATTTACTTAAATTTGTAAATGAGAGAGAAATACTTCAAAAGGCTTACAATGAATATCAGAGACTCAGAAAAAGTCACCTTTGGGGTAAAATGACATGACAAAGACCGGTTGGCTATCACCAACCGGTCTTTGTAAAGTAATAAGCAGATTAATTATGTCTGGGGTGGTTCTTAACGATCATAGCGGCATTGGTTATCTCGGTTATGATCGCGATGTCGAAAGTATTGCTCAAAGAGTCGATCTTTGAAAGAAGTTCGCCGTTATTTGTAGCAACATACTTTGGATGAAGTCTGTTGAGCGTATAACACATGATGTCAGTCTTGCAGATGTCACATGTACAAACACCGAGTTTGTCGATCATTTTATCAAGTTTTTGTGCTACTATATCTTCCATGAGATTACGAATTGTTACTGCCATGACTGCCTCCGTTAAAATTGATATGTAAATTATAAAATATACATAAAAAATCTACAAGGAGAAAATCCTTATGAAAAACAAATTAAAACTATCACCTACCGTCATTGAGACTATACTGTATATTATTTCCGGAGTACTTACGACCGCAGTTAATTTTATTACTTCTTATCTTCTCTATAACATATGCGGTGTAAATGAAAATATCACCAATGCGGTTGCATGGATAGCTGCAATTTTATTTGCGTTTTTTTCTGCTCATATTTTTGTTTTTAAGACCTCAGATAAAGAGATCGGGAAAAATATGTCGTCGATAAAGAGATTCCTTCTTTTCGCACTCGGCAGGGTATTTACACTTGTGGTTGAACTTGCCGCAACTTTTATATTTGTTACAAAGCTTGAAAATGATTTCTGGTTGATCAAGGTTATAATATCTTTTGTTGTGATCATACTGAATTATATAATCTCGAAGTTTATTGTATTTAAAAAGAAAAAATCCGGCTTGGATTAAAGGTATGCATGAAAAAAAAGGCGCTGATTATATGATTGCAAAGAGAAGAAAAAATTTACGATGATTAGGAGTTTTATATGGAAAAGAAAGCAGTACTGAAAAAGGGAGAAGGAAGATACCTCAAAAAAGGCGGTCTCTGGATCTATGATAACGAAATAGCAAAGATCGAAGGAGATGTTTCGGACGGTGAAATCATTGAAGTTAATGATTTCGACGGCTATTTTCTCGGTATGGGTTTTATTAATCGGGCATCTAAGATAATGATAAGAATGCTTACACGAAGAACCAAAATCGATAATATAGATAATCTTATTTTTGAACGTGTTAGAGATGCATGGGAACACAGGAAAAAAGTAGTTGATATCGGCTCTTGCAGGGTAATATATGCGGAAGCCGATTATCTGCCCGGCCTTGTGATAGATAAATTTGAAGATGTTCTTGTTGTTGAATCACTTGCACTTGGGATCGATCATTTAAAAAACAAAGTGATAGATGCGCTAAAGGAAATACTAAAAAATGACGGCATAAGCGTCAGAGGTGTTTATGAAAGAAGTGAGTCGGGTCTCAGACGTCTTGAAGGAATGAAGCCTTATAAGGGTTTTATCGGTGAGGAATTTGATAACGAGGTTATGATCACCGAAAACGGTGTCAATTATATTGTTGATATAATGGACGGACAGAAGACCGGATTCTTCCTCGACCAGAAATATAACAGGCTTGCTGCAGGAAAGCTTTGTAAAGATGCAAAGGTCCTTGATTGTTTTACACATACCGGCTCTTTTGCCTTAAACGCTGCTAAAGGCGGAGCAAAAAGCGTGATCGGACTGGACATTTCTCAATTTGCAATCGATACGGCTAAACGAAATGCAGAACTTAACGGTTTAGAAGACAGAATATCTTTTAATTGTACCGATGTGTTTGAAGAGCTTCCGAGGCTGATCGAGGCGGGAGAGAAGTTTGATGTTGTTATTCTTGATCCGCCTGCGTTTACCAAATCGAGGGAATCGATCAAAAATGCAATAAAAGGTTATAAAGAGATAAACCTCAGAGGAATGAAGCTTGTTCGTGACAAAGGGTATCTTTGTACTTGTACATGCTCTCATTTTATGGACAGCGATCTGTTCCTTGATACTGTATCGAAAGCTGCAAAAGACGCTCATAAGAGACTGAGGCTTGTTGAGTCGAGAGCACAGGCACCGGATCATCCGATAGTTATCGGAATGGATGAATCGTCTTATTTGAAATTTTTGATCTTCCAGGTATATGAAGAAAAATAAAGATCGGAACGGATCATTTGTCTCCGCCGATCTTTACGGGTTCACTTGATTCACATCTGAAATATTTGATCATGTTGGGGTTATGTATCTTTAGGGGATTATCATCCTCGGCGATCGAAAGATCTCTGGAATAAGCAGTTGGGGTATATATCATGAAATTATCAAACCCTGTGCTGTCGTAAGGAAGGACCGGGGCAAATCTTGCATCTGTATATGACATATAATAATCCTCCTTAACGATCTGTTTTCATAAAAATGAATTTCGAAAAATGATTTTGTGATATGCAAAATCATTTTTCTTTTTTTATATATAAAAGTTATACAACAAAAAAAAAATATTTACAAGTACAAAATGACATAGTTTTGACACAATTTTAGTGTATAGAGAAATTAAGTATAAAAGAATGCGGTATTATGTAAAAAAATAAGAAAGGAGGCTCTGCATATGAATATATATATTTCAGAACGTGGTTTGTTCAGTAATGACAGACATGATTATCCTATCAGTCATGCTAACCCCGTGAATAAAGTAGAGGCTCCCGGAAAAGTTTCAGATAATAGAAGCGTCGTCAGAGAAGCAGAAACTTCCTTTGTTGCCGAGAATACACCCGCATACAATATCAGTATCTCGAGCCTTGGAAAAGCAGCCCTTCAGTCGATGGTTGAGTTGTCGAAAAACTTTGATTCATATTATGATCAGATGGCCGCTGATTATACAAATAATATCAGTGAGGATAAAGTTTCGGCTGAGCAGACACAGGGAGACCGGATCACGGATGAGACGGTTAATGAGGAAGGCGCAGACGCAACAGTAGTTCAAAACGAAGCTGTAAACGGTACCACAGGTATAGGTCAAAATGTCTTGACTCCGGTAAACGATCTTGATACTCGTATTCAGGAGGAAATTTACGAACCGGCAGAAGATGATTCACTTCAGACAATCTACGATAACGTTGTATCTGATATCGAGAACGGTGATCTTTTCGAAGAAACCGAGGGGATTCTCGAAAATGAAGTTGTCGAAGAACCCGGTAGTGTAAATGTACTTGGTGAAAGTGAGATCGAATTGAATACCGAGGAAGCGTTTGAAGTTCCCGCATATGAAGAAGTTGAACCGGGAGCTGACAGATTGCTTCAACCTACTGTTGAGGAACAGGAAACGCAAGAACAGGTCAGAGAAGATGCACGTCCCGATAATAATCCTGTTATAAGACAGGCTATGGAGGCGTATAATTATCAGATGTCATATTCGATCAATCTTGCGATGACACAGTAGTTTTTCTCTTACAATCATTAACATTTGCACTGTAATGAGACAAGGAGGTCTGTTATGTCGTTTAATTCTATCGGTGGTTATTCGGGTCAATCCGGAATGAACTGGATATTTTCTTCAAAAAGCACTTCTTCAAGTTCGGGTGCTACTTTTCCTAATGTATCGGATTATAATCTCATAAAGAGCGGAGCGTATAAAAAGCTTCTTAATTCCTATTACGGCAATGCTACAAGAAGCAAGACGATCAAAGATAATACCGATACTTTATCCGAGGACAAAAAGGAAAAAGTCAATCTCGTTTCGGCTAATTCGGATTCGAAAGCTCTGGCCACTGCGGTTGCCGATCTTTCTTCCAATGCATTAACCGACGAAAACAGAGAGGGACTTAAAAGTTCTTTCAAGAGTGTCGTAGAAAAGTATAACAAGCTTATCGATTCGGGCAGTGAAGTCGATAATACGTCTGTTTTACGTAATGTTTTATGGATGACAAGAGGAACGGGAGAGAACTCCGGATTATTGGCCGATATAGGCATTACGATAGGTGAAGGCAATAAGCTTTCGTTTAATGAAGAAAAATTTGATAATGCATCCCTTTCAGATGTTGCAACACTCACAAAAGGCAAAGATTCGTTCTTTGGACGAATAATGACTCGTGCTTTAACAGTCTCGAGAGAAGCAACCGCAGCCGTTAATCAAAACATGACCGGGTCGGTTTATTCAAGAGACGGCATGAGATACGGAGAGATCAATCCCTCTGCTTTGATAAACAGATTGACCTGATCGATCCGACCAACCGATCGACCCGATATGTTCGGTAAACCGTTTTAACAGGAAAGTATTTGAAAGTGATCGAATATGATTTGATATAATCGTATATTATGAAACCCCACTTTATTGATATATACCCGGTATTTCGGACACATATCAATAAAGTGGGGGTATTTTTTTAATTATTTACATGAAATGATTATGATTTATACAGTTTCGGGTTCGGGATATTCTTCGCCATATAATTCAACGGTAACTTTTTTCATTACCTGATCTTCACGAGGTCTGTCACTGTAATCGGTCTTGGTTGTTGCAATTGAATCAACGACATCAAGACCTTCCGTTACTTTTCCGAACGAAGCATACTGGCCGTCAAGATGAGGTGCATCTTCATGCATAATAAAAAACTGTGATCCTGCAGAATCGGGATCCATAGAACGTGCCATAGAAAGAACTCCTTTGCTGTGCTTCAGATCATTCTTAAAACCGTTATAGCTGAATTCACCTTTTATTGAATATCCGGGGCCGCCCATTCCTGTACCGGTAGGATCTCCGCCCTGGATCATAAATCCGTTGATCACTCGGTGGAAAATTATACCGTCATAAAATCCTTTTTTGATGAGAGAGATAAAATTATTGACGGTATTTGGAGCGATTTCGGGATAAAGCTCTGCTTTGATTGTTTTGCCGTCCTGCATTTCAATGGTTACGATAGGATTCTTTTTCATTATTGTTTCCTTTCAGTTTGTCTTTTCGGTCTGTTTTTTAACATCCGTGATTTAATGTATTGTCAATGCGTTTTTAGCATTGCTTGATTTATTTTATACCATATAATAAAATAAATCCAACTGTTATTGATAAGTCAGGCAAAGAGATGTTCAAACAGAAAGGATCTTTTGCAGATGAGCATGGATTTTGATTATTGGGCTTCCAAAGCGAGGGAAGAGTTACCGGAAGTTGACCAAACACCGGCTGTTACGGAAGAAAATGTAACAGCTGTTACTGAGAGTGAAGCGGTAAATCCCACAGGTGAAGCGGTCAATCCCGTAAGTAATGAGGTGATTTCTTCAAATGATATCGCTATGCCTATCGGTGATGAAAATATTTCTGCTGCCGGTACCGGAATCTTACCCGAAGAAGACGATGTAATGCCTGAAAGGCCAGGCAATAAAAAGAAAAGAATATGTAAAGCTGTTTTCCTGGGAGTACCTTTTGGAATACCGCTCTTTTTACTCATGATCATCTGCCTGAGTGCTTTGGTCTGTGTTGTTTGTGTTTTGTTCGGATCACTTGTCATTATCAGTGCCTGTTTGATACTTACAGCTCTTGCACTGGTGCTTCTCGGTATCTCCGAGGTTCATATCATGCTTGCACCTTCGATACTTCTGATAGGATCCGGTATTTTAGGTACGGGAGTCGGAATATTGTTATCGTTACTTTCAAGACTGGTATTTAAATATGTGATTTTGGGTTTGATAAACTGTTATGTTTATCCCGTCAGATTCTTAAAATTATTTTTTGTGAAAGGAAGGACATATGAAAAAGTTTATTAAAACTCTTACAATAGTTGCCTTCGTTCTCACAGTGCTGGGCGCCGGGATAATGCTTACTTCTTACTTTATTTTTTATTCCGACAACATTCCTTCCGAGATCGAATCAAGTCATAAGGTTTTGGTCAATGGAGACGTGATCGGGCTTGATATTAATTCGTCTTATTACAACGTATCTGTCGAGAAGGGTGATGAATTTTATGTCCTCTTGGAAGGTAATTATTCATTGAAGTCCGAAGTTGTTATAGAAGACGGGATTTTAAAGATCACCGGCGGATATTGTGATGATATCGAAGTTATGGGATTTAATATGTCACCGGCTTCAAAGATATTTAATCCTTGTGACGGAAAAGTAACCGTATACGTACCTGAAGACACGTATTTACAGCTTATTTACGCAGAGATAGGATGCGGCGCGTTCCGTATGAAAGATATTCCCTGCGCAAGACTTGTTGCGCAGGTCGGAATAGGAAATATCTCACTTGATAATGTTGATGTGGCGTATGACAGATTTCTTGAATGCAAGCTCGGAACCGTTTATAACAACGGAGATATGAATCTTGCGATAAACCATGCAGATTCTTCCTCTGAAATATAGGGTGAGAGCGAATTAAGGATCCTGTCGTGATAATTTTTCAGACATTCATATTCATTTTTATTGAGCATTGAAAAATCAATCCCCTTAGGATCAAACGGAATTAGCGTTAATACTTCAAATTTATAGAATTCACCGTAAGCGGTCTCTTTGTAAGGAACAACAAGGAGATCGTTTTCTGTTCTGATACCGTATTCGCCGTCTTTGTAGTATCCGGGTTCGTCGGACAAAAGCATTCCGGGGACAAGGGCGATAAGGTTCGACGGAATCTTGCTGTTATAGCTGAGAGAAAAAGGACCCTCATGGACGCTGAGCAGATATCCGATCCCGTGTCCGGTTCCGTGTCTATAATCAAGACCCTCTTTCCAAAGCTCGTTTCTTGCAAGTATATCAAGTACCGCGCCGGGAGTTCCCTTTTTAAATACCGCTTCAGAAACGGCCATGTTAGCTTTCAGCACGATGGTATACATGTGTTTCTGTTCATCTGAAGGGGTTCCAATAACTATCGTCCTTGTCACATCTGTAGTTCCGAGAAGATAGTGGCCTCCGGTATCGGTAAGAAGAAATGCGTCTTCATCACTTATACGGCAGCCGTTACCCTGATGTTCATAGTGGATCACGGCAGCATTTTTGCCCGTGGCGATGATCGGAGAGAAGCTTTCGCTAATAAATGATTTTGATATTGCGCGCTTATCTCTGAGCAGTACTGCACAATCGTTTTCGGTAAAAATTTCGCCTGAATCGCGACGTTTTTCGAATTCGTACAAAAATTTTATATAGGCTATAGCGTCAATAAGATTAACTTTTCGAAGATTTGCCTGTTCTGTCTCGTTTTTCACGGCCTTCAAATAAGACGAGGGGTTTGTACGGGAATAAATCTCGTTATTCTTACCTACGATCTCAAAGGTTGCATAATTAACGAGTGATTCGTCAAGAAGTATGTTTTTTGATGAAATAGCTTCGATATAAGTATAAAAATCTTCGTACGGATATATTTTAACGCCTATGCCGGAAAGATAATCTTTAACTTCCTCTGTCAAACTTTTGGTTGAAACGAACAGACCGGCATCATCCATGGTTATCACAAGATATGACAGAAAAAGAGGATTAAAAGGTATATCCGAACCTCTGAGATTAAGAATGTATGCGATATCGGTAAGACTGCATATAATATGGGTATCGCAATTGTCGTCTTTCATAGCGGCTTTTATCTTCTCGATTTTTTGAACAGCGGGAGAGCCTGAGTATTTGTCTTCAAGTATATAAAGCTTTTCTGAAGGAAGGGGTTTTCTCTGAAAAAAAATCTTTTCGGGATTATTGTATCTGCTCAAAAAGGTTGCTCCGCATTCGGAACACACCGAAAGGATTTCTTTTACAAAGCTTATGCTGAAATATCTGGAATCAAGAGCGAGACAGTCACCTTGTTGAAGTTTTTCGGTGAGAAGTTCGTTTAATGAAGGAACACCTTTAACTCCTTCCCGCATAAGCGTTATACCTGTTCCGGAAAGAACCTCTTCGGCTTCGAGAAAATAACGTCCGTCCGTAAAAAGAAATGCTTCGTCGGCAGTGACTGCGAGGGTGGCGCGGGAGCCGGAAAAACCGCTGAAAAATTCAAGGATCTTAAAATGGTTGCACACATATTCAGACATATGATGATCGCCAACGGTGCATATATAGATGTCAACATCGGATTTTAACATAGTATTGCGCAGAGAGGTAAGGCGGAGTTTTATCTCGTTTTTGTTCATGATCGTCCCCTTTTTGTCTGTATAAGTTTTTTGATATCAGGTATTATTTTTTTCGATAAACACGGCATCAATATATAGTAGTTTTGTATATATCGATTATATCACTAAAGTTACGGTTAGACACTTAGCTTCTTTACTTTTTTGCAAAATGCTGTAAAATGTTTTTGTTCCGTAAAAAGTTTGACATGATCACTGTCTCGGTAAGATAAGCCCCACACTTACGTATGTGGGGGATTATAAGCGAGACTTGAAATTGACAGAGGTTTTTCAATATGGATATTCTCATGATTATACTTTTGGTGCTGCTGGTTGTTTGCGCCGTTGTTGTAAGCTTTATAAAGAGTCTGACCGCTTCCGTTATTGTTTACGGATCGTTCAGTCTTATTGTTGCTGTGATCTGGATGATTCTTGAGTCACCTGACCTTGCGATAACGGAAGCAGCTGTCGGAGCAGGAGTTACGGGACTTTTGTTTTATGCAACTCTGAAGAAGATCGGACGTATCAAAGATGCCGATGAAAATTACAAAGAGAGTGACAATTAACGAATGTACCAAAGAAAAATCATGATCGTAAGCATGGGATGTACCAATGAAGCATTATGATCGATAATGAAGGCTGTAGAAAAGGGTGATAGTTTATGAGTCTTAACGGTAAAGATAAGAAAAGGTATTATACGGTTTACAGGATAGCGGGAGCTCTTCTTGTATTGATTCTTGCCGCATCCCTTATTTTTTGTATGTTTGACCTTCCGGGACTGTTTTCGGCAGATCATCCCGGAGAAAATGTAGTTGCGGAGCGCTATATCGAAAACGGTATCGAAGAAACCGGTGCTGTAAACTTTGTTGCAGGAATGATCCTTGATTACAGAGCTTTTGATACATTCGGTGAATCGAATGTTTTGTTCGCCGCTACTATATGCGTTATGGTACTCCTTCTTTCACAAAAGCCTTCCAATGGCAAAGAAAGATGTCGAAAAGATACGGATACGGCGGAAGATGTTGTAAGTGAAACAACTGAAATCGAAGAGATCGAGCCTCTTATTGCAAGAAATGATGTTATTCTTAAAACTGTCGCCAAATTTGCGATTCCTTTTATTCTAATCTTTGGAATATATGTTATCCTGAACGGACATCTTTCACCCGGTGGAGGATTTTCGGGAGGAGCGATAGTCGGCAGTGGTTTTATCCTTTCATCGGTAGCTTTCGGTTTTGAAAGGATGGAGATTTTTCTTAACAAAAAGAGTGCAGGGATCATTACTTTTGTTTCATTGCTGATATATTGCCTTGCAAAGAGTTATTCATTCTTTACGGGTGCAAATCATCTTGAATCGGGTATTCCGCTCGGGACACCCGGTAATATCCTCAGCAGTGGTCTTATCCTGATCCTGAATATTTGCGTAGGTCTTGTCGTAGCATGTACGATGTATTCGTTTTTCAGTCTTTTGCGCAGAGGAAAGATCTGATCTGCAGTTTATGCTAACAAAACGCACCAAGTATCGCGAGAGCGACATAAAACGAAGTGCTGAAACAGGATGCAGCCTTTATATTTTGACTGCAAATACAGCAAACAAAAATATCGGAGAGAAATATGTTTGAACAGATTTATGATCATTTCAATGATATAATTGCCGCGATCCTTTTTGTGATAGGCTTTTCAAATCTGCTTTTTCAGAAAAACCTTATCAAAAAGATAATCGGCCTTAATATTATGGATGTTGCGATATTCCTCTTACTTGCTTCGCAGGGATATATAAGCGGAAGACTTGCACCGATACTTACCGACGGAAGTGAGAATGCCGCAACTTATATCAATCCGATACCAAGCGGACTTGTACTCACGGGAATCGTTGTTTCTGTCAGTGTTACAGCGCTTATGTTGTCTATGACGATCAGGTTATATCGTAAATACAAAACACTCGATCTTGATGAGATCCTTATGAAGGTTTCTGAAGAATCAAAAGTAGAAGACAGTTCCGACACGATCGTTAAAATATCGGACGATAAGGACGGACAGGAAAGAGAGGGTGTAAAATAATGGATTTTGTTCTTAATTTTCCTTTCTTTTCAATAATGATCTGTATGCTTGCGGCACTTTCAACGTTTATGCTCGGGAAAAGAGCAGCGGCAGTCGTCGCCAAAGCAGCTGTTTTTATAACGCTTATACTTTCGATCGTTCTTACTGTATATCTGCATGAATGCGGTGAAAGCTTTGTATATATGATGGGACATTTCCCCGCTCCGTGGGGAAACGAGATCAGAGCCGGAGAGCTTGAGGGAATAATGGCCGTGTTTACGTGTGTTATATCGCTGCTGTCACTCACTGCCGGAAGTGCTTCGATCCGAAATGAGATAGACGAATCAAAGCAAAACCTTTATTATCTTATAACATGTCTCATGGAAGCGTCTCTTTTGGCGCTTATATATACAAATGATATTTTTACCGGATATGTATTTATAGAAATTAATACTATAGCCGGCTGCGGTCTGATCATGATCAAGAACTCAGGAAGGGCGATCGCATCGGCCATAAGGTATATGGTTGTGAGCCTTGTGGGTTCGGGTCTGTTCCTGATAGGCACAACGCTTATGTATTCAGTTACGGGGCATCTTTTGATGGAAAACATACATGAATCGGTTATGGGACTTGTCGCTGACGGAAGTTACGATGTCACTTTGACGGTTATAACCGCGTTGATGACTGTCGGGCTTTCGATAAAATCGGGTCTTTTTCCGTTCCATCTCTGGATTCCCGACGCTTATTCGAGATCTGTCGCTCCGTCATCCTCAATGTTATCGGGAATGGTGTCAAAGGGATATATTTTCCTGCTGATAAAGATAATATACAGGGTTATCGGTTTTGATGTATACAAAGCATCGGGTGTATTCAACATTATTTTTATAGCCGGCATTGCGGCTATGATCATGGGGTCGGTATCTGCGATAAGATCAAAGTACCTGCGGAGAATGACGGCTTATTCTTCTGTATCTCAGATAGGGTATATTTTTATGGGGATAGGTATAGCCAATGATGCGGGAGCTGTAGCGGCGATATTCCATATTATCACCCACGGACTTACAAAATCGCTTCTTTTCCTGGCCGCAAGTTCTTTTACCGGTAAAAAAGAAGATATAAAGATAAGCGATCTTAAAGGAATGGGGCATAAATATCCGTTGTCGGCGGCCACATTTACAGCTGCTGCACTTTCCATCGTCGGATTTCCGCTTTTTGCCGGATTTGTTGCAAAAATGCTTTTGGCCAATGCATCATTTACGGAAGGGTGGAAGATGTACGCTGCAATATCGGCGATTGCCGTTAGTACGATTTTAAATGTTGTTTATTTCTTCAGATGTATTATTAATCTTTATGCCTATGGCGGATTTGACGGTAAAGACGAAAATAACGGCACTTTGGATCTGAAGTCCGATACTCTTATTGTCACCGGTTATGAAAGGGCAATACACGCAGTGAGCATTTCTGCTCTTGCGGTTTTAAATATATGCATAGGCGTGGCACCTAAGCTTTTAAGCGACATAATAACGAAAGGACTTAATGTTTTTGATTAAGTGAGGTATCTTTTTATGAGCTTTTTGATTCCTTTATCAGTATTTTTCCCGCTTTTGTGCGCGGGCATCTTTATTGCTGTACGCAATAAGATCGGCACACATTTCGGAGTATGTCTGTATACGGCAGTAGTAATGATTGTCAGCGGGATCCTTAATGTTCTTATTGCCGTTTTTTCGGCGAGCGAAGAATTAAAATTTGTTCTTGTAAAGATTACCGATTCGGTTTCGCTGTCGTTTAAAGCGGATAATCTCTCGATCGTTTTTGCACTGCTTATGTCTTTAATGTTCATAACGGTCGGATTTTATTCGTTTGATTACATGAAGCACGAAGAGAATACGAAAAGATTTTATTTGTTTTATATGTGTCTGATGGGAATTCTTTCGGGAATGTACTATGCATCGGATCTTGTTTCGTTATATCTGTTCTATGAGATGATGACACTTTTTTCACTTCCTCTTGTCCTTCACAGCTTGACGAAAGAAGCGATCAGTGCCGGATTTAAATATCTGTTTTATTCGATCGGAGGGGCACTTTTATCCCTCATGGCCATATTCGTCATATACTCGATGAGTGACGTGCATGAGTTTACTGCCGGTGGATTTATCGACTCTTCAATGGTTAGCGGTAAAGAAGGGTTGTTGCTTGTATTTGTTTTCCTCGCAATCATCGGATTTGGGTGTAAAGCAGGTCTCTTCCCTATGCACGATTGGTTACCGGTTGCCCATCCAATTGCTCCGGCGCCCGCAAGTGCATTACTTTCCGGTATAATTACAAAATCCGGTGTACTTGCGATCATTAGAGTTGTTTTTTACAGTGTCGGTGCAGATTTTATAAAAGGAACATGGGTACAATATGCCTGGATGATACTGGCTCTTATAACTGTATTCATGGGATCGATGCTTGCTTTCCGTGAGAACGGGCTTAAGAAACGTCTTGCATTTTCAACGGTAAGCCAGGTATCTTACGTTCTTTTCGGACTTTCGGTAATGAATCCTGTTGCTATTCTCGGCGCTTTATTACATGTTATTTTCCACTCGATAATAAAAGACGATCTGTTCCTTGTTTCGGGATCGATCATTCATAATACAGGCGTTACGACATGCGATGGACTAAACGGTATAGGAAAGAAGATGCCTATATCGATAATAAGCTTTACTGTCTCGTCTATCGCGCTGATAGGTATCCCTCCAGCGAGTGGATTTATCAGTAAATGGTTTCTTGCAGAAGGAGCACTTACATCAGATATCGGACCTTTGGCTTATATAGGACCTGCAATACTTCTTGTCAGTGCTTTACTGACAGCCGGTTATCTGCTTCCTGTCATGATAGACGGTTTCTTCAAAGGAAAAGATGAAGAAGAAAAGTCGTTCTCACATGAAGCAAAGCCGCTTTCTTTGGTTCCTATAGTATTATTGGCAACGCTCGCTCTCTTTTTTGGTATATTCCCCGGTACTGTAACAGGAATCCTTCAGGAGATCGCCGGTTCGATGATGCCCTGATCGATTGGTTATGCCGGTTTAAGAATAAGCATTGTTGAATATCGTTTTTAAGGGAGATTTTAGATTATGCTATACAAAGTATTGCTTCTTGCAGCTGTGATGTTGCCGATTTTGAGCGGATGCGCGATACTTTTCCTGAAGCTCAGGAACGATAAAGTAAGAAATACGATCACTTTTGTCATATCCGTAATAAACCTGATCCTTGTTATTTCGGCTGTTTGTATGGGCTATGGTGAGAGTTTTGTCCTTTATGACACCGGATTTTCTCTCAAGATCACTTTCGGGATCGACTTTATGACGAGATTTTTCGGACTGATCGTATCTGTTTTATGGCCTTTCAGTTTACTTTATGCATATGAGTATATGGAAGGAGAAGAAAACAAGAATTCATTTTTTGCGTTCTTTATGATGACACTCGGAGCGGTACTTGGCGTCTCGTTCGCAGGTGATCTCTTTACTATGTATATATTTTATGAGCTCATCACTTTGTTTACGTTTCCTCTTGTTATGCATGAAAGAACAAAAGAAGCAGTAGCGGCAGGCAGAAACTATCTTGTCTATATGCTCGGTGGCGCGGGATTTGCGCTTATGGGCCTGATCGTGATACTTAATATTTCCGGAACGGTAGTGTTTACGGAAGGCGGTTTCTTGTCAGCAATCGCAGGTGAATACGGACAATTGCTCCCGTTTATATTCCTTGTGATGTTCCTTGGCTTCGGTGTTAAAGCAGCTATAATGCCTTTCGGAAAGTGGCTTATTCATGCCGCCGTTGCTCCTACACCGGTTACAGCATTACTGCATGCCGTAGCAGTGGTTAAAGCAGGTGCGTTTGCGGTAATAAGGCTTATATACTATTCATTCGGAACCGAGGTTTTAAGTGGAACATATGCGCAATATGCGGCAATGGGATTCTGTATTTTAACCATTTTGTACGGATCTTACATGGCCGTCAGAATGCCGCATATAAAGAAAAGACTCGCTTATTCGACTATAAGCAACTTATCGTATGTTGTTTTCGGAGCATGTATTATGACGCCGATGGGTCTTTACGGTTCGTTGTCCCATTTCCTTGTCCACGCCCTTACAAAGATAGCTCTTTTCTTCTGCATAGGCGCAGTTATGCATGTTACCGGCAAAACTCTGATAAGTGAGATCGGAGGCCTCGGCCGGAAGATGAAGGTGATCTTTTCATGTTTCCTTGTCTGCTCGCTGTGTCTTATAGGAATCCCGCCTTTTTCGGGATTTATGAGCAAATATAATCTGATAGAGGCCGCCATCGATGAGGGAAGTGCAGCTTCTTATATCGGTGCCGGGGCAATAATCGTATCGGCAATACTGACGGCGATCTACCTGATGACTGTTGTGATAAAAGCTTATTTCCCGGAGAGCGGAGTCGTCTCGAAAGATTTGGAAAATGCAAAGGATCCGGGTATAAGGATGAAAACTCCGATCGTTCTGTTTTCAACGGTTATTTTTATCCTTGGACTTATGTGGGGTCATATTGAAGGATTTCTTATTTATTGACGGAGGAAATATAAATGCTTCCTTTTGAAGTGAGTTTTGATGGTCTTGTGGGACTCGGGATGTCGATTCGTTTGGACGGATTCAGGATTGTATACGGAATAGTCACATTGGTGATGTGGCTTTGCAGTACTATGCTTACTCCCGAGTATTTCGGAAAGAGTAAAGGAAAGACTCGCTATCATATATTCAGCTTTTTGACAATGTTTGCAACACTGGGGGTATTCCTTTCCGCAGACCTTTATACCACGTTTATTTTCTTTGAGATAATGTCGTTCACTTCTTACATACTTGTTGTTCATACAAAAAAAGAAGATGCCGTAAGAGCGGGTTCAACTTATCTTGCCGTTGCCGTTATAGGCGGTCTTGTAATGCTTATGGGACTCTTTATGCTGTATGATCTTGTCGGGACACTAAGGATAGTTGATCTGGGTCCTTTATGCTCCGGAATACTCGGCTC
The DNA here is from genome assembly GCA_024699645.1 of Lachnospiraceae bacterium. Taxonomy (GTDB): domain Bacteria; phylum Bacillota; class Clostridia; order Lachnospirales; family Lachnospiraceae; genus RUG11977. The sequence goes on along the minus strand of JAILPE010000051.1, from coordinate 3,724 downwards.
GGGTTCGTCATCGGAGCAAAACAGACTTACATGGTCGGCAGTACTCATCCTGTTTGGATTTGCCGCTAAAGCCGGTATGTTTCCGCTTCATGTATGGTTACCGAAAGCACATCCGGTTGCGCCTGCTCCGGCGAGTGCACTTTTGTCGGGTGTTCTCACAAAGTGCGGTATATTCGGAATACTTATAATCGTCTTGGAAATTATGGCCGGTAATAACGGATTTGGTACCGTTCTCTATATATTCGGCTTTATTACGATGTTTGCCGGTGCATTACCGGCGCTGTTCTCTACAGATCTAAAGAAAACGCTTGCATGTTCGTCGGTTTCTCAGATCGGATTCATCATTGTCGGAGCATCGCTAACTTTGCTTCTCGGAGAAGAGTGTACCCTTGCCGCTACGGGAACATTATTGTATATGGTAAACCACTCAATGTTTAAGCTCTGTCTGTTCCTTTCGGCAGGTATCATATACATGAAGACACACAGTCTTGACCTTAACAAGCTTCGAGGATTCGGAAGAGACAAAATATTTCTTAAGATAATATTCCTTATCGGGGCACTCGGAATAAGCGGAGTTCCTCTTTTCAGCGGTTATGTCAGCAAAACGCTTATACATGAAGGACTTGTGGAATACATTCATGTCGCTTCAAACGGACATACTTTCTTACAGATCAGCGAATGGTTATTCCTTATCTGCGGAGGAATGACAGCAGCGTATATGACCAAGCTGTTTATTGCCATATTTGTTGAAAAACCTTCGGAGCCTCAGGAAAATAAAACAGATTCCAAGATCGGATTTGCCAGCTATTTAAGCGCATTGATACCGGCTTGCGTGATACTTTTCTTTGGATTGTTACCAAACATATTTATGAGGAAGCTTGGCGTGTTTATGAGCGGCTTCAATAATTTCACGATAGAGGGCGAGGGTGAAGAAATACTTGAAAATATCAGTATTTTCTCTCTCGAGAATCTGAAAGGCTCGTTAATATCGCTGTCATTCGGTGCTCTTATATACATATTCTTTATAAGGCTGTATCTTACAAAAAAAGACGAGGTGAGAGGAAGAGTATATCTACAGAAATGGCCTTTATGGCTTGATATTGAAGAAGTGATATACAGACCGCTTTTACTTAAGATTCTGCCGGCCGTTTTTGGATCGATATGCAGATTTATCGCTCAGATATTACCCAATGCAATCGCACGCATTGTTTTAAGAGCTGCCAAAGCTATTGCAGGATTTTTCGGAGGAATGTTTGATTCGACTGTTGTATTTATCAGAAAGATAGCGTTTAAAGATATTACTGATAAAAAGCATCCTTATATTGATAAAGTTCATAGCAAAATAAAGAATATGCAGGAAAAAGATGAGGTAATAGCATCATCGATATCGGCAAACTTGTTTTTTATCAGTATTGGTTTGTGTTTGACAATTTTGTTCCTTTTTTACTTGCTATTTTTGCAATGATGTGCTAATATATTACAAAACGTGAAATAATTTTTGCGAATTGTAATATAAAGGAGAATAGCATATGGGTCAAGCACTTGATATCAAATATATCAATCCGTTTCTTAAGGCTACACTTACTATTTTTGAAACTCTTGGACTTGCCGGCGGTAAAGTAGGTAAGCCTTCGCTTGCGGACCTTGATTTTCCCGAAGATACTTTTCTTATTCAGGTTGGTGTTACCGGAGCTATGAAAGGACAGGTATTCTTTAAGATGAATGATGCTAAGGCAATGAACATCGCCAGCGTCATGATGATGGGAATGCCCGTTGAATCGCTTGATCCCATGGCATGCTCGGCTCTCGGTGAACTCGGGAATATGATACTCGGTAATACCGCAACCCTGTTTTCAACTATGAATATAATATTTGATATTACGCCTCCTTTATGTATGCACGGTAAGAAGATGAAGCTTCAGTCGGATATCCCTGCATTGTCGATCCCCGTTGTTATCAATGATGAGGAGTATGTAAATATATATATTTGTGTAAAAGAAGAACAGTAAAAAACCTTGTTAATAACTGAAGAAGATATAGAAAATTTAATTATAACGGAAGATAAAGGAATTTTAAGAACAGCAGAAGATATAAGTTACGTAAAGAAGAGCAGAAGACATTGGACTATGATATATAAGGGTTATATGATAAGAGCAGTCATCACGACTGCTCTTATTTGTTATGTATATCGTTTATTACGGCTATCTGACCCGCTGATTCAGTCAGATAAACATTTGTAAAAGTGTCTTTCGTCAAGTAGTGAAGACCGTTGAGTGTTACATGAACATTGGGATATAAGTACTTTTGTACAGTGATCTTGGATTTTGAATAATTTTGCGTCTGGAATAATTTGGCTTCAAGTTCACTGTTAAGGCCGGATAACTTATGATCAAGCTCCTGCATGGACTGGATAACCTGGTCGAGCATTTTGTTGATCTTATTTTGCTCTGAAGGATTCTTTATCGTCTTAAGCATGTCGAGGATCCTTTCATGCTTTGCATGGGCTTCTTTGATCGTTTTTATTTCATTTTCAAGTTCGTTGATCTCTTTGACAAGCTTTTCGTTAACTCCGGCAGCAACAACAGTTTTAACTTCGGCCATATTTCCGATAACAGTAGCATTGATATTTCCCTGAGTCATCGTAGTTCCGCCGACGATAATGCCGTGACGTCCCGAAATAGTGATATCACCGCAACAGAACACATCACAGTTCATCATGGAGTTAACATTCAGGTTACCGTCGCAACGGATCTTGGTCTGTTCAAAAAACTTTCCGCTTATATCTCCCCGGGCTTCGACATATCCTTTGCCGCCGCCTTGCATACCCGATTTAAGCTGAACATCTCCTCCGGCATAGAGCATGGCACCTTCGACGTTACCCATAATCGTTATATTGTTTTTTGATTTAATTACGGCGCCCATATAAACGTTTCCGTGCACGATAACGTCACCGTTAAAAACAACATCACCTGTTGTCAGATCTATATCTCCGGATATATCAAGTACATTTGTGACTGTAATGGTATCGTTTTTAAATTCGATCTTACCGTCCAAAGAAGCGTAATAGGATTTTTTATCATCGGAGATAGTAAATCCGGTGCCTTTAAGAGGAGAAAGTTCTCGTCCGTTATTACAGTTGAGAACGGCTCCCGTTATGTTATATCCGAAATGACCGGGTGTTGAAGGAGTGTATTCGGCTATCTTCATTCCTTTATGAACGGGCTCGTAAAGATCTATGTTATGGTAGTCAACCGAACCGTCTTCAAGAACCTTAGGTTTATTGTCTATTTCTGTTTTAAAGAGAAGCTTAAAGCTACCGTCTGTTCCGTTGACTGCCGGTTTACCTTCAGCTATGAGATGACGACGGTCATAGAGTTTATTGATAACTATCTGTTGTATAAGCTCTTTGTCGATACCGGCTTTTATACCATGAGATGTAAGAAAATCACGAAGCGATTCGGGTGTTATCGAGTCGGCGATAACATTTCCTTCTTCATCAGGCTGAGACGAAATGTAGATATAGGCTTGCATTTGATCTTCGCTGATGGATACATTGATACATTTTGATATATCATAAGCCATATCTACACCCTCCTTGAATAATTATTAATAAATGCATTATTTATTAATTTTATTATACTAAAAAAAGTATGATTTAGCAATAACTACGTAGACATTTACGCAAAAATAAATAAATTTACCGATAATTTGCTGAATTTGATCA
>JAILPE010000013.1 GCA_024699645.1 Lachnospiraceae bacterium | reverse complement strand
GCAAGCATCTTGGGGCTTGTAAGATCGTTGATAGCAACAACCTCATAACCCTCTGCACCAAACATCTGTCTGAATGCCAGACGACCGATACGGCCAAAACCGTTGATTGCAACTCTTACTGACATAAGAACCTCCTGAAATTTAAAAAATGATTATTAAAAGAGCATAGCCTTTTATAATTTATCAAACGGTCATATTTTAGTCGCTTTGACGATTTTTTTCAAGTGTCTTTTGCATATACTTGTCAATTATGTACAATTCAACCAAAAACTACCGCTATTGATCTTGTTATTTGTGAAATATTGCATGTAAAACTTCAGCTATACTTAAACTTCAACATCTCCGTTTTCTGAATCTGCCTTTCCGGCATCCCCGGCATCGATCTCTTCGGATTCAAGTGCGGCTTTTTCATCAGCCTCGCCTGCTGCCTCGGCAACATGCGCATCAGCCTTTACTGCAGGTGAATCGGCAGACAATACCTGAACCTTACCCTGGTAAATCTCTTCTACCGCTATTGAAAGAGGCTTGTTGCACTTAACCTCTACAAGAGGTTTGGCACCGTTGATAAGCTGTCTTGCTCTCTTTGCATTGGCAACACATATCGAATACCTGCTTGAAATGATCTTTTCACCATCTTCATCATTACCGTTGATGACCTCAAAAAGCTCACTGTATGACGGATGTATCATAATATATTTCTCCTTCCATTTTTACATACAATATAATATACAAACCTAAAGAGTATCGTCTTCCGACACGGCATTTTCGTCGTCAACGAAGCTGTTGCATCTTTTCGCAACGGTTTCGGGAAGCAATGCCGAAAGTACGATCTGCATTCCTCCCGTAACGATGACAGACTTACATTTCCTGCCGCCTGTCGCATCTATGCATTGCCCTTTGTCACGGGCAAATTGCACCATTCTCTTTGTGGGAGCGGCATCAGGCCTTACTATTGCCAAAACCTTGTTGCCGTTTATGTAATTCCCATAACCGATATTGATCATACATGCCTGCCTATTCAATATTCTGAATCTGCTCACGGATCTTTTCGATCTCGGTCTTCAGGTCGATCGCGGTATTTGTGATCATAAGATCACTCGCTTTCGAAAGGATCGTGTTTGCCTCCCTGTTCATCTCCTGAGCGATGAAATCAAGCTTTCGTCCGATATTGTCAGCTTCACCGAGAGTCTTCTTCATATGCTCGATATGAGCGCGAAGTCTTACTGTTTCTTCATCAACGCATATCTTGTCGGCAAAAAGAGTTATCTCCGTCGCCAATATTGCCTGATCTATCTGAGTGTCCGAAAGCAATTCTTTTACCTTCGAAGTGATCCTCTCTCTGTACTCATCAACGACAAGCGGAGATCTTTCTTCTATAAAATTAATAGCTTTTACCATACCGTCGAGTTTGCCAAACAGATCGTTTTTTAAGTGCTCGCCTTCGCTAATACGTGACTCGACAAACGTCTTGGCTGCCGCATTAATGGCATTTTCAAGATTCTCCCAAAGTTCATCGTTGTCAACATCCCGGTCTTCAACCGTAAAGATTTCGGGGAATCTTGCAAGAGAGGCAGCTTTTATATCGCTGTCGATCCCAAACGATTCACCCATCTTTCGAATAAGTCCAAGGTATTCGGCAGCAACTTCTTCGTTATACTTTACGAATGAACCGGTAAGCTGATAATCTTCATAGGAAATATAGACATCAACTTTGCCTCTGCTTATGTAATTTTTAAGGAGATTTCTGATTGATGCCTCAAAGAAATTTAGCTTTTTGGGCATCTTAATCGTCATCTCACAGTATCTGTGATTAACACTCTTAATCTCTACCGTAATTTTTCGTTCGGGATTCTGCACTTCATATCTCCCGAATCCGGTCATACTTTTGATCACGAAAACCTCCAATGGCACATATAGATTCAATCGCAAAAACTAATTGATTATAAAAAATTATTGAACATAAGTCAAGTGAAATAAACTACCTCATCTTCGGCGGGCGAGGAATCCTTGAGACCGTTAACATATATTACTGGGCCTTTTCCTCTGTATTCGCGGCAGAACTGATTCTTAACGATCCCTGTCACATAGATCCAGTCTCTGTCTCTGTGAGTTTGGAAAAAGTCTTTGTAAGTAGACGTTATCCTCGAAACGATGCCTATGAAGCCGATATCGTTTGCGCAGCACTGCATGGCAAAACGTCCCGGACCGAATGTATCCTTGGGCATCATGTTGTTTCTGTAGAACTGAGCCTTAAACGAAACTTCCTTGCCGTCATACTTTTTTGTGTTATCCATTACATCAAGATAAAACAGTCCGAAATCATCATCATCGATATCAATATGCTGCTGATTGATATCATACGGAAGGTCGTCTTCTTCGCCGCCACCCGTTTCCATACCGTCGTTTGTCTCATAAAGAATAGCAGCTTTTCGGTTAACGGGTTTGATCGTCCTTCTGACGGTCTTTCTGTCAAGACCCTCACACCTGTTGATTATGATCGTATCACTGTACTTAAGTTCTTCCATTATAAGAGAACGCATATTGGTGATATATGAATTAAATGTTTCACCGTTGATCATGGTGATCATCTGAACCGTTATCCACCCGGGTGGTGTATCGACTTCAAGAACATCCTCCATTTTCCACATTCCGTTCAACTCGATCACTACCTTATCCGGCCTGAATCTGTCGTTGTACTCATGAAGCAAATGAGGATCAAGTCCGCCGGTATCGGTCATAAATACTACATCGATGTTTTTCTTTTTGTATTCTTCAATGTCATACTCCTCGATCCCTTCCTCGCAAATGATAAGAAGAGTTCTTGAAGTGTTTATGAATTCGGGATCTTCGAAAGTGGTTCTGATGAACATAGTCTTTCCGGATTCCAAAAAACCGCTGATCAGGTATACCGGTACTTCCATAATTAATTAAGCATTCATCCGAAAATCGCTTTTTTACGAGAAGAGATTCCGGATTGCATCCTCCTTCACTTTACTTCCGATCACACAGATCTTTCCGATGACATCACTTGCACCGTCTCTTACATCTGTTTGTCCGGGTACCATGTCAAAATGTATGAACGAGTCTCCCGTTGAAGGAACGATTCCCTTCGCTCTGAGTATTACACCGTATGTTTCAGTATCGTCAAGGGCGGCAAGTTTTTGCCCGATCTCTTCTTTGCTGAATTTATGAAGTGTCTCAATTCCGACACTTGTAAATATCTCGTCCGCATGGTGATGATGGTGATGATGGTCATGATCATGGCAGCACTCGTCGTCATCATCGTGATGATGGTGGTGATGTTCGTGCTCGTCCTCATCATCGTGATGATGGTGGTGATGCTCGTGCTCGTCCTCATCATCGTGATGATGGTGGTGATGCTCATCCTCGTCCTCATCATCGTGATGATGGTGGTGATGCTCGTGCTCGTCCTCATCATCGTGATGGTGACCGCATACGGGACATATTCCCTCTTCTTCAAGAAGTTCGGCCATCATGTCATTTTTTTCTTCCATTGCACTGAGGATTGCGTCACCGCCGATCTTATCCCACGGTGTAGTCACAAGAACCGCCTCTTTGTTGTGTTCACGTATGAGTTCGATAGCTTCCTGCTGCTTCTTTTCATCCACGATACCGGTTCTGCTCAAAATAATGGCGGCTGCATGTTCAATCTGATCATTGAAGAATTCACCGAAGTTTTTCATGTACATCTTACATTTTGAAACATCCACAACCGCTATAAAATTATTGACCTTTATATCCGCTTCTTCTGCGACGTTATTGACCGCTCTGATAACATCAGACAGCTTTCCGACTCCCGAAGGCTCAATTATGATCCTGTCGGGTTTAAATTCCTGCTGAACTTTAACAAGAGCTTTTCCAAAGTCACCCACAAGTGTGCAGCAAATGCATCCGGAGTTAAGTTCATTAATGGTAACTCCCGCATCTTTGAGGAAACCGGAGTCAATTCCGATCTCTCCGAATTCGTTTTCGATAAGGACAAGCTTTTCACCCTTGTATGCCTCATCGATCAATTTTTTAATGAGCGTAGTCTTTCCTGCGCCCAAAAAGCCTGAAAAAATATCAACTTTTGTCATTATATAACCCTCTTTCCAAGGTCTCTTTCATAATCTCCCGATTATAGTTGTTTTGAAAACAAGGTCAAAGAGAAAATCAGGGACCTATAAAATTATCAACGGCAACTGCGATCCCTTCGGCAATTTTTTCCTGATATGCCGGGTCGCTCAGATTCTTGGCCTCACGCTTGTTCGAGAGGTAACCGCATTCAACGATGACTGCTGTCATTTCGGCTTTACTGCATATAACAAGATTATCCTGTATCTTTACACCGCCGTTTATGGCCCCCGTCAAGCCGGAAACTTCATCTACTACAAGCTGGGCAAGCTGTTCATTTTTTTCGTTATCGCAAGTCCAAACTTCCACACCTTCATCAGACGATTCTTCGGAAGAATTCTGATGAACGCTTATGAGTGCGACCGCACCTTCGCAATCATTTGCGAGTATGGCTCTGTCGTTGATACCGACAAAGCTGTCGTCTGTTCTTGTCATATAAACATCAAAGCCTTTGTTTTTAAGTTTATCACATAAGGCAAGTGCGATTTCGAGATCGATATCTTTTTCATATTTTGTGGATGAGATACATCCGCTGTCATATCCGCCGTGTCCGGGATCAATGACTATGATACCTCTGTTAAGTTTATCGGAGGTACGCTTGGAATTGCCCGAATCAGGCCCTGAAAGGCTCTCGTCGTCCGATAAATTGTTAACAAGTGATAATTCGGACGAAGGTGTGTTAAGCAGTTCATTTTCAACCTTCGAAGTATCCGTAGGAGAAAAAATCTTAACGATCAATACAATAAGAAAAGTAAGTAAAAGGATCGCACCGATTCCCATGGAAACAAGAATGGCAAGTGCTTTTCTTCTTTTTTGCATTTCGCGCCTGTACCATTCACGTCTGCGGGCTTCTCTTTCGGAATATCTGTCAAATTCGTCACTTTTGTAAGTTCTGGATCCCATAATTCCCCTCAATTATATATATTCATGCTTTGATTCCCTATATGTTCATCTGAGTGATATAAGGATATTTCTTCATAAAATCATAAATATCAAAAGCAAATTCGCCGTTACCTTTTATACTGAATACAATATCTATCGAACCGTCGGGATGTTTGGTCAAAGACTGTATCAAAAAATCTTTATCTATATTTTTAAGGACTCCTATGAAATTATCGATGTTCTCATCACCTTTAACGATTCGTGCCTGAACAGGTCTCGGAGTATACCCTTCGATCTTTCTTAAAGGCTTGTAGATCACATATTGACAGAAAAGCATGCAAAGCGTTCCGACCGCTCCGACACTGTACAAACCGCATCCGACAGCAAGTCCGACGCCTGCAACAGACCAGATCCCGGCAGCTGTGGTAAGTCCGGATACCGATTTATTACGCAAAAAGATTACTCCCGCACCAAGGAATGATACTCCGGAAACTACATTGGCTGCTACTCTTGCTATATCAGCATCGTTACCGGGTGATATCACATCCGAAAAACCGTATTTGGATATTATCGCAAAGATAGCGGCGCCGAGTGCAACAAGGCAATGCGTACGGATACCGGCTTTTTTGCGTCTTTTCTTTCTTTCAAGACCGACAACGGCACCGCAAATAAGTGCTGTCACAAGTCTCAATGAAACAATTCCTAAAAACTCCCAAGTCTCTCTCATTGCAGATCCCTCTATATTATCAGTAATAAGTTCCCGCGTTCAATTTTACACCAGATGGTAAATTTAGTAAAGCAAGAAAAAAACGGCCCTACAGAGCCGTCAGTTCCAAATGTCATATTAAAAGGGTACCGGGCCGGATTCACGGAGTGTGTCCGGCCCGTCTGGGAGCGTCCTGATCTCTCAGGACGTCTTGATTATTGCTCATGGCAAGAATATTTTCAAGTATCAGATTATATTAATTTATATCAAAAAATACTCAACATTGAAAAATCAACATTTCTGATGTATATTATTTTTTATCAAAAACAATTTGATTTATTACATAATATAAATTTGATATTAAATTTATTTCTCCAAAAACTATTTGATATTATATATATTTTAAGAATGGGTATATGGCATGAAAGAATTTAGAAAATCAAAAGGATACTTCAGAAAGATATTTACCTTTTTCCTTATGTTTATTGTTATTCCCCTTACTGTTGTAAGTATCGTTTTTTTTGTTTTTTTTACACGTGAGATCAAAGAAACATATATAGAAGGACAGGCCAATCTTGTTCATTCCATAATCTCCGAATCGGAAGAAACTATCAGAATGGCAACAAAAAGTATACCACAGGATTCTGTTATTTCATTTTTTAATGATCAGTTTACCGGCGGAAGCGGAATCATGACTGTAAAAGTATATAATATTGATGAAATATCCAAATCTCAATTAGATACTCTGAAAAATTCCCTTCCCTCCGATCAGGTTATGATTGAAGGTTCATTTCTTGATAACACTATCGGCTATTATGTTATTCTAAAGCTAACAACAAAAGAACTTGGACTTAATTCAACTTTATTTTTCCTTATTCTGGTATCAAGTATGATCGCTGTTCTGCTTTCCGTCGCAGCATTCTTTATAAGCAGAGGGATTGCCAAACCTGTAACAAACCTTTATAAAAGCGCCATTGATGCCCGGGAGATTGAATTATCGAACGATCCGGAAGTCAGCAACAAAGACGAGGTTGGTACTATTGCTGCTGTTTTCGAAGAAATGAACCATGATATGAGGAACTCAAAGGAACTCATAAAAATGTACAGTAGTGCAACAAAGTCATATTCATTGATACTTTATCTCGAAAAAAATATTCCTTTGTCACGCTTCCTTGAATCAAACGAAAACTTTAAGGACTGTGCATGTTTTATGCTTTGCGGCGTTAAGATCTGCAATACCGTTGTAGCTTCCCATTATCTTCTTAATCTCTCAAGACTGATCGAAGACTTTTTGGGAGATGAAACCGTCAATCTTGTATCACCTTTTAACCAGGACATAATCCTTATATTACTCGGTGGTAAAGATGCCGAACAGTTAAACGGCCTTTCAAAGGATCTTTATGATATGATAGATCCCCTCTCCAAATCAAAATATATCATGGCTACCACCAACACAACTCAGGATATTTCGGCTCTTCCGAGACGAGGAAAGCAATTACAAGAAATGTTGACCCTCGGTGAATATTATGAAAAATATAATAAATTATTGACAAGGGATATGTTGATCAAGCTTTCATCAAAGAATATTCAGTCACTTGTAAACGAGTTTTATCCAAGGTTTGTCAGTTCCTTACTCGAGAACGACAGACTCGGTATTGAAATGAATTCTGAAAAATTTTTTGACAGGATACTTTTCGCAGATATTGATACATGCAAAGACGCCATCAGTAAGCTTCTCGACAGAATTGTCGAAGAACAGTCTCTGTCCGATAAGATTACGCCCGGCTATAAAGATATCATTAACGATGATTTAACGTTTTATCAGACAAAAAAAGCTTTCTGTTCTTCTCTTATTAAAGCTTCATCCATGTTTGAACAGAATGTAAATCCTGAGAAAAAATTATGCGAAAATGTTGCATCGGTTTTGATCACGAATTACAATAAGGACCTGGATATGCTCTCGATCGCATCAAGATTTAACGTGAGCTATTCTTACCTATCAAGGATATTCAAGAACAATATGCTGATGACCCTTACTGACTATCTTAATAAATACAGGATAGAAAGAAGCTGTGAGCTGTTGAGCGAAAGGTCGGAGAAGCTCGAATCGATCGCAATTGAGGTCGGTTATAATAACATCCAGAGTTTTCAGCGGTTCTTTAAAAAATATAAAGGTACAACTCCCACATTGTACAGAAAATCCGTATTAAAAAATTGACAATGTGCGTTGTACCGCAAAAAATCATCTCACGAAAGGACCATTGTCATGAAAAGAGAAACTATTAACGTTGACGGAATGATGTGCTCAATGTGCAGTCGTTCGGTCGAACGTGCGGCATGTTCAGCCGGCTCTGAATGTGCACAGGTAAATCTGATGTTAAAAACTCTTACAGTTGATTATGACGAAAACAAAACAAGCCTGAAGGAAATAATGAAATCAGTCAGCAAAGCGGGTTATAAACCGTTTCCTCCGGGCAAGGATTCCACTTCTGCTTTCTTTCGTCGTCTTATCTGCGGCATAATACTTCTTATTTCACTGCTTGCTGTTTATTATCCGCACATGTATTCCGAGGTATTTAAAGACTATATAATCCCTGTAACATGTTTTCAATTTGCGATCGCAACGATCATTCTTATTCTGAACAGAGGCTTTTTTGTAAAAGGATTCAAAAGTATTGTTTCAAAGACGCCCGGTATGGATGTTCTGATATCGATGGGTTCAGGAATCTCATATATCTACAGTATTGTTCTCAGTATCAGCCTTATCACAGCTCTGTCAAACGGCAATACAAACGAGGCTTTTAATACATCAAGAATGCTTTGTTTTGAATCCGCCTCAATGATTCCCGTGCTTATAAGTATCGGTAAATATCTTGAAGAGAAAACGAAAAGAAAAACTTCCGGGGCATTAAAAGAACTTATGAACCTCAAACCCCTTGAAGCCACAAAAATGATCGTCAAGGAAGGTCAGGACGTAATCGCTGCCGCGCAAAGCGGTGCTTATGAAACAAAAACAGTTTCGATCGACGAAATTTCCGTCGGTGAAAAAATACTTATTAAAGCAGGTGATACCGTCCCTCTTGACGGAGTCGTGATCTACGGAACCGGTACCACCGGAGAAAGTGCTTTAAGCGGCGAATCCGCACCTGTAGAAAAATCTGCCGGATTAAACGTTTTTCAGGCTACAACAGTCCTTTCCGGTTTTCTTGTTGTTGAAGTTACACAAACCGGTAAAGATACAATGCTTTCAAAAATGATCGAACTTGTTACATCGGCATCAATGTCAAAACCCGATATTGCAAGACTTGCCGACAGACTGAGTGCAATTTTTGTGCCTATAGTACTCTCTCTTTCCGTTATAACGTTCTGCATATGGAAATTTGCGGTCGGTGCCGAATTTGCAAGATGTATAAACTATGCCATAAGCGTTATTACCATCTCATGTCCGTGCGCACTCGGTCTTGCCACACCTACAGCCGTTATGGCGGCGGTAGGACGAGGTGCGAAAAGCGGTATATTGATAAAGAACGCTCAAGTGATCGAGCTTCTGCATAAGACCGACATAATCATATTTGATAAAACAGGAACGCTTACTACGGGAAATCTGAGCATTACCGATACGGATTGTAACGATGATACAGCCCTTAACGCTCTTCTCGTTTGCGAAGAAAGACTGACTCATCCGATCGGAAAGGCTGTTTGCGACAGCTTAAAGAAAAAGATTGCAATCGACGAATCAATTGAGATCTCTGATTTTGAAACACGTCCCGGATACGGTCTTACCGCAACCGTAAACGGTAAAAGTTTTTATGCCGGGAACAAAAAGCTCAGACACGAAATATCCGGTGATGTCAAAGAAAGCGCCTCGGATCTAAACGCCGAAAAATATATGAGCGAAGGAAAAACGGTGATATATTTCGGTTTTGAAGGTAAAGCAACAAATGTTATCGCTCTTTCAGATACCTTAAAAGACAGCGCCAAGGCAATGATAAAGGGTCTTCACGATTATAAGATCACACCGGTTCTCCTTTCGGGTGACAATCCTTTATGTGCCGATTACACCGCAAAACAGCTCGGAATAAAAGACTCTTTCGGTGGCAAGGACCCCATCGGCAAAGTTGATAAGATCAAGGAACTCAGTGCTGCCGGTCATACAGTAGCTTTCGTGGGCGACGGCATAAACGATTCTCCTTCCCTGACAAGTGCCGATATAGGCATTGCGATCGGTGCCGGAACAGATATAGCGATTGAAAGTGCCGATATGGTACTTTCATCGTCAAATCTTACATCTGTTCTCGATTCTGTTGCGCTCGGTCATGATACGGTAAGAAATATTAAACAGAATCTTTTCTGGGCACTCTTTTACAATGTGCTTTGTATTCCGCTCGCTGCGGGAGCATATTCTTCACTCGGACTTTCGATCAATCCGGCGATCGCAGCAGGACTGATGAGTATCAGTTCTCTGTTTGTAGTGACAAACTCACTAAGACTGCGTTACTCCAAATGAATTAAGAAAAAGCCCGATTCAAAAGTACCCTTTTCTCCGGTCATTCGCTTCTGAGTGCCTCAACGGGATCTTTGCGTGCGGCACTCATGGCCGGGAATATTCCTGCCGTAAAGGTAAGTAACATGCTTATCAGTACGAGCATCAAAGCGGCGATATTTGGAAGCTTTGCTATATCGGCGATATCCGTGAAGTGATAAATGATCGCATTGATCGGGATCAAAAGTAGCCTGGTGATCAATATTCCGAGTGCGCCGGCAGCAAATCCGATCATAAGCGTTTCGGCATTGAACACTCTCGCTATATCTCTCTTCGAAGCTCCGACTGCCCTTAAAATACCGATCTCTTTAGTTCTTTCAAGTACCGATATATTTGTGATTATTCCGATCATAACCGATGAAACAACAAGCGAAATAGCCACAAACGATATCAGAATATAACTTATAACATCTATTATCGTTGTTACCGATGACATGATAAGACCTACATAATCGGTATATGTGATCCTTTCGTCTTCAGGAAGCGTATCATTATACTCTTTGATTATATCTGCTATCTTATCCTTACTCTCAAAATCAATGGGAAAAATGTTTATGACAGAGGGTTCGGCTAAATCAGATACTCCGAGTTTTTTAAGGTTATCCTCATAAGTAGCTCCGGAGAGAGTTGCTGTAAGCATATCTCTGATCATGGGCATCATGTCCTGCTCACTCATTCCCTGCTTCTGTAATTCTCCTATCGACTGAGCAGACCGCATCCTCTCCTCTTCGGGAAGAGTTGCAAGGTACTCATTAAACGATTCCATTGATGAAGTTATCGAGTTTATAAGCGTTCCGTCATCAAAAGGAATACCGTTGAACACATCAAAATCGGGCTTTTCCTTCTGTTCCTTAACGATCCTCGAATCATTGACACGCTCGATAAGATACTCCATAAGCGATGACCGGTAACCGATCCTGCCGTTAAGCGACGAAGAGACAGCCGCATCAGACTTAGGCCTTATTATTCCGACAACTTTTATTGAAAGTCCGTTGTCTATCACATTCTTCATAAAAACTACATCGGACGACTTATCAACCCATTTTCCTTTTTCTTTTTCATATATTGCGCTATTCTCGAAAAGTCTGAACTCAAGATTCAAAACCTCGTCATACGATACTTTCCTCGGTTCGGGGAATACTACGTTTTCTTCACCTTTCATAAGTTTCCCAAACGCTTCGCTGAGTGCGTCGCAGTCCATAAGACCGAGTGTATATAAAGTGTAATCGACAACCTCGTTTTGATCGTTGACGATAAGAACGACTTCATCCTTTTCCTTAGGGAATTTTCCGGCTATGACTTCATATTGTTTTTCGATAAGTTCATCATTATCAAGCATTCTTGTCCAAACATCGCTGTCATATCCGCCCATCCGCGGCATTCCGCCCATAGATGAACCCATTCCCCTGATTCCGAGTTTTTCAAACACTGCTGAAGGTGTAACTCTGAATATCCCGTTTTGAGTATCGGCACGAAATACATTCAGTTTTGTCGAATAACCGTATTGAATATCCGATATAAGCCCTTCAAACTTACTTTTATTGTTATCTATATACTTTTTGAATTCGGCAAGATTATTAACACTTACCTCTTTCATCATGGCATCGATAAACTGTGTCATGATCGTATTTGTATATATAGCGTCAAGTTCATGCTCTTCGCCTTTATTGTCCGACTCGGACAATACAGACATAAAATTGGCGACATTCAGTGTCTGTCTTTCTATACTGATCGGATAATTCGAAAGAGTATCTTCCTGAACCTTATCGATATAGATCTGAACTCCGTTCGAAATAGAAAGAATAAGCGCGATTCCGATTATTCCAATACTTCCGGCAAAGGATGTAAGAAAGGTCCTTCCCTTTTTTGTAAGCAGATTAGTGAAACTAAGTGACAATGCAGTAAAGAACTTCATTGATTTTCTTGAAGCCCTGTGTGCTTTGAGAATTTTTCTTTCTGCCTTTCTTTGCTCTTTTTCTGCTTTTTTTTCGGCTTTCTTATGATTTTTTCCTTCGGGTTTGACTGCATTTTGCTCAGGAGCGACTATATCGGTGCTCTTATTTTCCTTCTCATCGCCTTTCCAAAAATCAGGTTTACATAACTGATCGCCGGCAAGATTCTCGAAGCTTTCTTCATCTCCGACCGGCATTGAATCAGACTGGATCTTTCCGTCGAGAAGCTTGATGATCCTTGTCGAATATGTCTGTGCAAGCTCGGGATTATGTGTAACCATAATTACAAGCTTATTTGTTGCGACTTCGGCAAGTATCTCCATGATCTGAACGCTTGTCGCGGTATCAAGAGCTCCCGTAGGTTCATCTGCAAGCAAGATATCGGGATCGTTTACAAGCGCTCTTGCTATTGCAACACGCTGCATCTGTCCACCTGACATCTGACCGGGCTTCTTCTTTATCTGATCCGACAAACCGACTTTTTCAAGAGCTTCAAGTGCACGTTTTTTTCTTTCACGTCTTGAAACACCGCTCAGAGTAAGAGCGAGCTCAACATTTTTCAATACGGTCTGATGTGGGATCAGGTTATAATTTTGAAAAACAAATCCTATGGAGTGGTTTCTGTATGCATCCCAATCCTTACTCTTATACCTTTTGGTTGAAACACCCCTAACTTTCATATCACCGCTTGTATATTCATCAAGTCCTCCGATGATATTAAGCAATGTTGTTTTTCCGCATCCCGACGGTCCGAGGATAGAGACAAACTCACTGTCTCTCATCTCAATATCTATACCCTTTAATGCTTCGACTTTAATGTCTCCGGATTCATATACTTTACGTATTTCTGATAATTTAAGCATAGCTACCTCTTTATCAAATGTTTATTTAGAAACATTTCACAATCTCTTAATAGTATTTTAATCTTTCGCTTTTTGCGTATCAAGAACATTGTTATATTATCAAATAGGTCTTATATATGCAAGACAAAAAAATCACTGAAGGTTATCATTTTCCGTCATTATTTTTCCGACAGACAGACGAGATACTATATACGAAATCACATCCGCAAGTATGGATATAACACGTACAAGTATGGATAATGCAAGAACAGAATCAAGATAAGGCGTATTATAATAAATAAGAGAAAATACGGCTTCACGGACTCCTATCCCTCCCGGCGCTCCGATAACGATGAATCCACAGAGCCATGCCGCTATATATGCGCCAAGGAGACCCGAGGGCTGCGCTCCCGCCGAAGCTGTTGTTACAGCCGATCCCGCAACAACAACAGACACGCCCATGATAAGAAGTATCAATGTATATGCCGCAACATTGAAGATCAAAAGCTTTACCCCGCCTCGCTCTTTAAATCTTTTAATAATATTGCCGAACGATCTTTTTTTTCGATGAAAGATAAGGGCAATCACGACGATCACCAAAACGATTAACCCGCATGCAACGGGGATAAGATAAGTATAGCTTTCCAGAACTCCCACAATTACCGAGAAGTTTCCGAATATCACGGACAAAATAACAGCTCCGATTATAAGAGAAGCAACCTCGATCACCGATGCAAGCGCTGTGTCCGTATGGCTTATTCCATACGAAGAGAAAAACAGATTTCTTTCTATATATTGAAAAACGTTTCCGGGGATGTATTTACCAAGATTTGCGCGGCAATATACATAGACAGCTTTTTTCATCGGAAGTCTTTTTCCGTCTTTTCCTTTTCCGACGTTAAGTGCAAATATCAAACCGAGTGCGGGTACTGCGATCGTGCTGAGTATGAGAGACAACAGAAGGATCAGAACCGTTGAAAGAGAAAGATCTATATCAACAGACGAATAATCAAGTTTTGCAAGTCTGAAACAAATAAAACCGGTCGACAGGATCATAAGAACGATGCCTACTGTTTTAAGAGCTTTGTTCTTCATTCTTTCGACTCCGCCTTTCCCCGATTTTATGATCTGTTCAAGAACGATCATTCATGCAAGTCACGCTCCGTATCCGTCATCTCTTTATTGTGTGATCGACGCGAAGCAAGACCATTTGCCACGGAAGTGATCTTTTATAAGCTATAACCTCACAACCGCCGGCTTTTTTTATAAGGTTCATAAATCCCTTTTTCGAAAAATGATTGATATGACCGGGTGTATTACCAAAGTCTTTAAGATACTTAAACCTGCACATATTAAGTATCCTCCATATCGGCTCATGAGGAACCGAAGCAAATATATATACAGATCCGATTCTTGTCAGTTCTCTCAGTGCCTTTACGGGATCTTCAAGGTGTTCGAGAACCTCACTGCACACCACGAAAGGAATACTGTCATCTTCTTTTCCGGTATCGTATATACTTCCGGTATAAAAATCAATTTTTAAATCTTTATAGGCCTCAATCGCTTTTTCAACGACCACATCCTCAAGATCAAAAGCCTCGATCCTTGATGATCTGAAATTCTTCCTGACAAATGAAGTGAATACTCCCTCTCCGCACCCGGCTTCCAGAATAAAAGAAGGATCACCGTCCTTCTTTACAATATCAAACAAGCTCGTAACACTGTCAAAAAAACCTTTCATGAGTTTTTTCTCGATGGGATTTTTTGAATTATACTTATCATAATGATTTCCGGCTACGTTTTTCACTTTTTATCCCTTTATCTTTCTGATCAGAATTTTCGGATTTTATTCATTGTCCCGTAAAACGGTCAAACATTATCTTTCTGATCATTATTTACATATTGTATCCAATGACCCGTAAAGCGGTCAAATATCACTCATTAGCTTTATCTTCGGCTTTTTCGTTGCTGTTTGCCGCGTTTTCGTCTTCTATCCTGTCTATCCTGTAATCGATCCTGCGTACATGGTACTGAATATCCTCGATTATCTTTCTGTTTGCGGCAATAACATCACCGAGCAGGCCGATAAGTATGGCCATAAAGCCCATAAGCGCCAAAATGGCCGTGAGTATAAGTGACTGGACATGACCGGTACCTTCACCGAGACACATATATACGATATATCTGATACCTAACGCAAGCGCACCGAGCAAAAAGAGCGAGCCGAAAACGAAGAAAAACTTCAGAGGCTTATACATCATAAAAGCTCTTATGATCGTTGCCGAAGAACGCTTTATATATGCAGGTATGCTCTTAAACAGCCTTGAAGGCCTTGTTTCGGGATTAGTCCTGACCTTGACACTTGCTATCGCTGTTCTGTTATGCCCGGCCTGAATGATCGTTTCAAGGGTGTAGGTGTAGTTGTTTATAACATTCATGTGAAGAGCCGCTTCTCTCGAAATAGCCCTGAATCCGCTCGGAGCATCGGGAATATCTGTTCCTGAAGCGGTTCTCACAGTCCAGCTTCCGATATGCTGGAGACGCTTTTTCATTTTTGAGAAATGCTCCGTGTCATCGATGGGGCGTTCTCCGATAACATAGTCCGATTTACCCTCAACGATGGGTGCTACGATCTTTTCGATATCTTCCGCGCAGTACTGATTGTCTGCATCGGTATTAACGATTATATCGGCACCTGCTCTTAGTGCTGCATCCAACCCTGCCATAAATCCGAAAGCAAGACCACGGTTACGTCTGAAATTCACTATATAATGAACTCCGTGTTCTTTCGCGACCTTTACAGTATTATCATTACTTCCGTCATTTATGATCAGATACTCGATAACGTCGATCCCCGGTATCGATCCGGGCAAAGCATCTATGGCAGCGCCAAGGTTTTCCTCCTCGTTGTAACACGGGATCTGTATGACAAGCTTCATTCTGCTCTCCTCCGAAAATTAGAGATCATTTTCATTATCTGCCTTCAAAACAACCGTTGAGGCCTCACGTTTTCCGATCATAACATCGCTTCAAGGTTACTTCTGATAGCCTTGATAAATTCAAGACTTTCAGCTTTTTTGATGTTTTCAAGCTTGGAAATAAGTGCAAGATCGCCGGTCATCGTTCCGGACTCGATCGTTTGTACCGTTGCTTTTTCGAGCTTAGCCGCAAAATCAACAAGCGCTTTGTTTCCGTCAAGCTCTCCTCTCTTTTTAAGTGCTCCCGTCCATGCAAAAATGGTGGCAACGGAATTCGTGGATGTCTGCTCTCCCTTGAGATACTTGTAGTAATGTCTCTGAACCGTACCGTGTGCGGCTTCAAATTCGTACTTTCCGTCCGGAGAAACAAGAACCGATGTCATCATACCGAGCGAACCGAATGCTGTTGCAAGAAGATCACTCATCACATCACCGTCATAATTCTTGCACGCCCATATAAATCCGCCTTCTGACTTAATTACCCTCGCCACAACATCATCTATAAGAGTATAGAAATATGTGATGCCAAGTTCTTCAAACTTTGCCTTGTATTCTTTTTCATAAATTTCTGCGAATATATCTTTAAAGTTATGATCGTATTTCTTTGAGATCGTATCCTTTGCGGCAAACCAGAGATCCTGTTTCATATCGACCGCAAAGTTAAAGCAGCTTCTTGCGAAGCCCGCGATGGAATCATCAAGATTATGGATGCCCTGAATAATTCCCGGGCCTTTAAACTCATGGATGAGCACACGCTCCTCTGTTCCGTCCTCAGCCGTAAACACAAGTTCAGCCTTGCCCTTCTTGTCGATCTTCATCTCGCTTGCCTTATAAATATCCCCGTATGCGTGACGTGCGATAGTAATCGGTTTCTTCCAGTGGGGCACATAGGGATCGATACCCTTTACGATGATCGGAGCACGGAATACCGTTCCGTCAAGGATAGCGCGGATGGTACCGTTCGGGCTCTTCCACATTTTCTTAAGATTGTACTCTTCAACACGTGCGGCATTAGGTGTGATCGTTGCACATTTAACTCCGACTCCGTATTTTTTGATGGCTTCGGCGCTGTCGATCGTCACCTGATCGTCAGTCTCATCCCTATGCTTGAGTCCGAGATCATAATACTCGGTGTTAAGCTCAACAAAGGGTGTTAAAAGCTCATCCTTTATCATCTTCCAAAGGATCCTTGTCATCTCGTCGCCGTCCATCTCAACAAGCGGCATGTCCATTCTGATCTTTTCCATTTGTTTCTCCTTTATATTCCCTTTTTATCTTATTTTTCTTTTGTCTGTTCAGTCCGGCAGAACGCGTGATACCTTATATATCCTGTCCTTTGAATCAGCATACTCCTCATCTGTTCCGAATTCTTCAAAGAGGTATCTTTCCCCTTCTTTTTTACCCGGAATCATGATGTTTTTTGTCTTTGCTTTTTTCGAGGCAATGACAAGAACCGGCTCGTCGATCGTAAGCGATGTGTTTTCTCCGAAGCAGACATGATCGGCAAGAACAAACTGGTAATGTTTAATGTCTTTCGCAGACGGATCGACAAAAACCATCATTCCGTCACTTAGCGGATCGTCCCTGATCAGGTCGGTCACCGGATTTATCCAGCTCTCAAGCTTTTCGTCGCGGGACAGTCTTATCTTGTCATAATCAACAAATGTGATGATAACAGATATAACGGATAAAAACAATGCCGCACTGTAAAGAGCGATGCTCTTTTTTACCGTTAAAGAAACCACAACGATCAGAAGCATTACAACTCCCGACATAAGCGCCGAAGTTGTAAACGCCCTTGTTGCGTTCGGTACGACCGCAGTTGTTATACCTTCTGAGCCGAGCGTGATAAATGTGCATATCGAGATAAAGTTTCTCATAACAGCGCTCACGCCTTCTATCTTCGGCGCAACGCCTATAAGGAAGCCGGTGCATACCGCTCCATAGATCAACACTGAGAAAACCTTTAATATCCCGTAAAACTTCTCTTTTTTACTGAAGCAAAGGTATAATCCCGCAAGGACGCACGGTCCGCTTCCACAAGCAATATATCTGCCGTAAACAAGCCAGTCAGACCTCGAGGTTTCGGAACTTGAAAGGAGTTCCGTCACATACGGGAAGAAATACAGAACGCTCATGGCCAGAGATCCCAAAAACAGGATTACCGCAAAGATCGTAAACGCGGCTACCTGGTCGGATGCCTCGGAACGCTTTCTTATATACCTGAAGATAAGTGCAACTCCCATTATCAAACCCAAAAGGACAAGTCCCCAGGTTGATACTATACCGTTAAAGAGAGCACCGAGCGTTTCATAAACGAATTCCTTAAACCCTCTCGCCGTAAATATATTTGTAAGCGATGCAAAATCATAAGCCTCGGCACTCGAGAAGGATGTTCCGTACTCGGAATAAAGAGCTTCAGTAAAATAAGAAGCTACCGCTTTATCGATCCAAAGAGCACCCACAAGTGTAATAAGCGAAGGAATAACCGCAACAATCCTTGTCTTTAATAAAACGCTTATAAGCACTGTCGCCGATATCACAGCGAGTATAACAACTATTCCACGTGTATGAAAGGAATAGGATGCGCAGGATATCAATATGATAAGTACCGAGTATACCACTCTTTTGCGTCGTGCTTTTTTCTTATCCTCACCGTTGCTTAATGTCTTTGATATGCCCGTAAGCTCAAGCAATAAAAGAGCGATAAGCCATGGAGTAAATATAAGCATTGCATCCGCTCTCGCGTAAAGAGTGTAAAGCGAAGTAAGCGGAAGTCCGAATGTAAGCGTTGCCATTGCCCATGAAGAGCTTCTTCTCATCCCGAAATGCTTCTTGAGGATGATAAAGGCGATCACTGGTATTAAGGAACAGATGACCGAATTGAGCACAAGCATGGACTTATAGAGCAGATAAGGATCACGGATAAGCGCAGCAAGCGGCAGATACACCATCCCCGCACCGTACTTAAAGTAATATCCGCCCATCGCGTGAAGCGTTTCGCTCCAATCATTACCCACCAGATACATGGGGCTTGCAACAGTCGCCACTTCATCGATCACCGGAGGGATATCAAGCCTGAGCGCCATGAACAGAAGAAAGATCAAAGAAAAAATGTACAAAGAAGCACACGCGAAAAGATCGGCATGTTCCCTGTACATTTTCTTTATCATAACATATCCCCTATTCATGAAAATTTGTCATTGCCCGCATGCGGGTATAATAACGGCAACAGATTCATCAATTATGCCTGTAATGATTGATCAGGCATCCGTCGATAAGTATCTGACGTTCCTCATCAGTCAGATCTCCGAGTGTGAGCTCGATCTCCTTCATATCTTCACCGACAATGTAGCCTTTGATGACATCAGCCTTTTCCTTAACGGCCTTCTTTATTCCGGGAATAAATACATAATCACCCTTCTTAACGTCATGCTCCTTGTATATGAAAGGAAGCATTCCCCAGTTAATGAGGTTGGAGCGATATCTCTTTGTTGCGTACTCGCCCGCAAGGTTCGCCCATGCACCGAGAACCTTCTGGCATGATGCGGCCTGTTCACGCGCCGATCCGTCGCCAGGTTTAAGCGCATATATGGTACTTCCGACAGACATCTTCTTCTCGTCTGCTCCGAATTTTTTCTTAACGATTTCAAGTGCTCTGTTGTATTCGTCGGTGATATCCTTCGAATCCTTTAAAGGCTCAAGTCCTCTTCTGCGTCTTTCAACGTCTCTTACTGCTTTTGCTTCGCCAACATACTCGGGATCTTTTCTCGAAAGTGTAAACTCGGCAAGTCCGAGAGGATTTGATCTGTATGATGAAGTCTCACCTGAGGGAATAAGCTCGTCAGTAGTGGTTACAGGATCGTTGATCACGCTCACGCACTTAAGCATGAGGTCCTCACCGAGACTTTCCATCTCAGGCCAATCCTTGATATTGGGACCGAAACGTACTTCTTCGGAAGCATGAGGGCAACCTGTGCAGTCAAGTACTCTTTTTTCATAAATAGTCTTATCGAAGAAATACGAAGGAACAGAGAAGTCAATTCCCTCAAGTTCGTCGGCACCGGTAAGGAATCCCTTGTTTGCGGCAGTAGCTGCGATAGACCTTGAATCCATAAGCGCAACTGATGCGATCTGTCCGCTTCCGAGCTTTGAGCCCTCGCGGTTGGGGAAGTTTCTTGTTGAATGCCTGATCGAGAACGAATTGTTCGCGGGTGTATCTCCGGCACCGAAGCACGGACCGCAGAAAGCTGTCTTCATAACAGCCCCCGCCTCAATAAGTTCGGCAGCAGCGCCGTTCTTAACGATTTCCATATATATGGGCATAGATGCGGGATATACGGAAAGTGAGAAAAGACCGTTTCCGATATCTGCTCCCTTAAGGATTGATGCCGCGCACATGATATTTTCATATCCGCCGCCGGCACATCCGGCAATAACGCCCTGTTCAACATAAAGCTTACCGTTTTTGATCTTATCGGTAAGTGAATACTTGCACTTATCACCGAAGCTTACTCTCGCTCTCTCTTCACAGGCACGAAGGTAATCGGGAAGATCTGCCTTAACGTCCTTGATGGGATATGCCTTGCTGGGATGGAAAGGCATAGCGATCATAGGTTTGATCGAACCGAGATCCACCTTGATAAGACTGTCGTAATAAGCCACCTTACCGGGTTTAAGCTCTTTATAAGCGTCTTCACGTCCGTGAACGGCAAGCCATTCACGTGTCTTCTCGTCTGTCTCCCAGATAGATGAAAGACATGTTGTCTCCGTGGTCATAACATCAACACCGATACGGAAATCCATTGAAAGATTTGTAACACCGGGGCCAACAAATTCAAGGACTTTATTCTTCACAAAGCCGCTGTCAAATGTTGCCGCAACAAGTGCAAGAGCTACGTCCTGAGGACCGACACCGTATGATACATTTCCCTCAAGATATACGCAGACAACCTCAGGGCGCTTGGTATCATATGTTCTGTTCAAAAGCTGCTTTGCAAGCTCGCCGCCACCTTCTCCGATCGCCATGGTACCGAGGGCACCGTAACGCGTATGGCTGTCCGATCCGAGGATCATCCTTCCGCATCCGGCAAGCATTTCGCGGGCATATTGATGTATTACGGCCTGATGAGGAGGTACATAAACTCCGCCGTATTTAGACGCACATGAAAGACCAAAGAAATGATCGTCTTCATTGATCGTTCCGCCAACCGCACAAAGGCTGTTATGGCAGTTCGTAAGTATATAAGGTATGGGGAATTTTTCAAGGCCGCTTGCTCTTGCGGTCTGAATGATCCCGACATATGTGATGTCGTGAGAAGTGATCATATCGAATTTGATCTTAAGATTCTTCGCATCTCCCTCATGATTATGGGCATTTAAGATTCTCCAGGCAATCGTGTTGTCTGCGGCCGATGCACGCTCATTCTCCCCTATACCGGCAGCCCCGAGTGCACCCGGGTTGCTTGAGTCAACGATCTCCTTGCCGTTGATAAGATAAATACCGTTGTTAAAAAGCTCCATTGTTCCTCCTGTATTGTGTGTCCGTTTTATGATCCGTATTCGGGCGGCGATCAAAGAAGCCGTCACCGATCATTATTAAAGTGATTAATAATCCGTATGATGTTTCCTGTATTTTCGGATAAATGCAAACGTCTTTTCTTCACCGACCATCGAAAGCATCTTCAGCAGTTTTTCCAAAAAAGCCTCTGTTTCCGGATGTATAAATCTGTGAGGCTTTCTTTGCATAAAATATGTGATCGGGTCTTTGTCGGTGTATTTTTCCCTGTTATATGTCTTGCTTGCGGCTACTCTGTCGCAGAACATCTCAAGAACATACTTGAGCGGCATTTTTACAGGTTTTACGCATCTGTCCTTAAGGTTGTAATCTGTCCAGTATTCAAAATGATGACGATTGCGACCTTTGTGGTGCATCCAGGCATTCGAATAACCGTATGCTTCTCTTTCGCCTTCGTTGGGGCTTTTATCTCCCTTATAATACTTCACGCCATAGTAAAACTCAGCAGGAGAAAATTTTGAAAGATCATGCAAAAGTCCCCTGACAGGCATTCCAATCTTTAAGCAATGGATAAACACTAAACGCTTATGTTTGAGAATAGTAAACAGATGACCTTTAAAACACGCCGGATCGAAGCTAACCTTTTGAGCTAATCTGTCGAGTAACTTGCATATCGAGCTATTTGCCTTATTATTCACTTTAGATCTTTTGATTTCACATTTCACAGCCATGTCAAACACCTCGGCTCTTGATTATAATTCATTTCACCGCGATTTTCAACATAAGTTAATTTAGTTGAACAGTATATGGAGCTTTTTAATACGTATTGCCTCACAGATTTCCCGGACTTACCATCCCATCTCCATGAGCCAGTTGTTGAGTTCTCTCTCTCTTTCCCTAAAACGGACGACATTTTCACACTTGCCGAGTTTCTTCTCTCCTTTGATATTGCCGTCTACGATGCAAAGTACACGGGTACAGCTTGACGCAAACAACGTAGAAAGGATCAACCTCTAAGACATATCGCGAATTATGTCCTATCGGTTGATCCAATCAACAAAGAAAGTGAGGTAAGAGATAATTATCAGATCTTAAATTTCGAAACAAGGTCACGAAGCTTAACAGCATCCGCAAGATTGTCTTCGATCATATCGTTCGTACGTGTTGTCGAAGAAACCATATCGTTTGTCTTTTCGGAGATGTCCGAAATACCTGTGGTCGCTTCAGCAATAGTGGTATTGATACCATTGATCGCAAGAACGATATCTTTGATAGCTTCCGAAAGCTCTGTACTCGACTTAGAGATTGTAGACATACTCTTGTCGAAGCTTGAAGCATCCTCCGAATATTTTACGCCGACTTCCGAGAAATCCTGGTAATCATTTGCTACGGTCTCTTCAAGGAACTTAAGGGTTGTATTGAGACATTCCGTCATATTGACAACCGCCTGCTGTACCTCGGCAACTATGGAAGTAATATTGTTAACAGCTTCTGTTGATTGTGATGCAAGGTTTCCGATTTCACCGGCAACAACCGCAAATCCACGGCCCTGTTCTCCCGCACGTGCTGCTTCAATCGAAGCGTTAAGTGAAAGAAGGCTTGTCTGCGATGCGATAGCTTTTATAGCATCGGTAAGCTCCTGGATCTTTTCAACAGCCTTAGACTTGGCAATGGCAACATTGGTCTGATCCTTAACGTTATCAAGCATCTTCTGGGTTCTGTCAATAGCCTGTGACGAAGAAGCTTTCAAAGAAACTGCTCTGTCCATGATCTCCTGGGCAAGCTTGCTTCCGTCACCGGTAAGGCCTGTGATATCATCAATCTTTTCTTTGATATGAGTAATATTGTTATCGATCGTTTCTGTTGTTGCAGATGTTTCTTCCATGCTTGCTGCAAGTTCTTCCGTTGTAGCGGAATTATCACTGCTCTGTTCCGAAATAGCGGAAGAAATATCACGTACACTCTGAGCATTATCATGAAGAGTTGCTGCAATCTCATTAATAGTGGTGATGATCTCGATAAATGCTCTCTTCACATCGACGACTGCAACAGCGATCTTACCGACTTCATCCGAACGGGTAGAAAGTTTTGTGCAAACAGGGTCATCGGTCAGATCAAGATGAGCGATCTTGTTCGTACTCTGAATGATAAGCTTGAAGGGTCTTACGATGATTATCGAAACAAAAATACTTATGATAACAAGTATAGCACCGATTATCAACGATCCCATAAGGCTTCGATTACGGAAATGATTGATCGAATCATCAAGCTCTGATTGATCCATCGTGATTACAAGGATCGAATCATCACTGAGGATATCGTAAGAAGCGAATTTCATAGCACCCTTGAACAAATATGTCACACAAGCGGGATCGGGTCTCTTCCCTTGAGCCAGACCGGCAACAAGGCCGGAAACGACTTCGTTTTCAACCTTATTTCCTACCTTTTCCAAGGTGGGATGATACATCATGATGCCATCTTTGCTCACTATATACGCATAAGACGAAGGGTAACCGGAAACTTTAACACTTTTAAGTATTTTATTGTATGCATCATAATCAAGCTGTCCTACGTCTTTGGTTTCTTTTTCGACAAAAGCACCGTAAGCAATAACTTCGTCAAGCATATGCTCAGAAATATTACTGTTGATCGTATCGGTTGCATTGCTGACCGAGATTATTGTCAGGATCGTTGAAACAACAACTACCGATGTTACAACAAAAATAAGAATTTTTGTGATCAGTCCCAGAGAAAAAGACTTCTTTTTTACCTTTTTACCCATAAAAACCTCCTGATTATACGCTGACTTCTCCGAGCCAACTTTATATTTAAACTAATTCATATTTTATCATATATAATAATATATGTAAATAAATAATGGTAAAAAAAGAATTTATTATAGTAGTAAAATAATAAATGCGATATTTTTTTGTAGTTAGCACACATTTTGCAAATTGTCAATACCCTATTTCATATTTGTGAATTACTTTTTCTTACGATCATCTGTTTCGGAGTAACGATCATATCTACGGGAATATCATGTAAAAAAGAATCTATTTCTTCATCCACGATCTGAAAATCATAGCAAAGTGCCATAAGCGTAAAGTTCACTTCAGGGTGATCCGCTATGTACTTGTCATAATAACCGCCTCCATAACCGATCCTGTTAAAACTTCGGTCGAATGCCACCCCCGGCATTATCATCAGGACTTTTTTTTCGTCGGCGATATCTCCCTCAAAAGGTTCATATATCCCCTTAAATCCGGGTCGGACACTGTCAAAGCTTTTTATCTCGATAAATTCCATTTTTTGACCGATGCACAGCGGAACAGCGACTTTTTTCCCGTCCTTCCATGCCTGCCTCATGATGGCATGGGTTGATATCTCGTTTTCCGTTTCAAAATATGTATATACAGCATTCGCCTCAATATATTCCCTACTTGAAAAAACCTTATCGATAACGGCACGAGAACATCTCATAACGTCCATCGAAGTAAGGCTCTTTCTCAATTTCAATATTCTGTTTCTTGTTTCTTTTTTACTGTCCATATTAAACCTTGGGTGTTTTCAGTTCATCAGTAATCGCGGATATGACCTTGTAAGCCAGATTACTTCCCTTTTTACATATTTCGTCTGTAAATCTTACAAGCTCATCTGCTTTAGTCCTGTCTTTCATATACCTTGCATTTATATAAACATTAAGTGCTGCCGCTTTCATAGACGCTTCAAGAAGGATAAGTCCCGCACATGCGTCACTGATCACGAGCTTGCTTCCGTCAGTTCCTGCTACCGCAGCGGCCTTAATTGCCTCAAAACACGATCTCATAACCGATATCGGAACGTCACAAGCCGCAAGATATTCCTTTTGAAGCACTTCATCCTTGGCAGCCGCTTCTTCGGGAGTCCCCGACGGAAGAGAAAACGCTTTCGACAGTGGAAGAAATGACTGAGCATCCTTGTTTATTCCTTCAAAAAGAAGATTTGCATTTTCCCTGAGCTTTTCATCGGCTACCCGAAGTGCCGACTCTTTATCGGCATACTTCTTTTTCCCGTATGTAAGCGCACATGTCATAGATGCCAGTGATGCACCAAGCGCTCCCACGAGAGCGCTTGCACCACCTCCTCCCGGAACCGGTTCCTTGCTTGAAAGCGCTTCAATAAAATCCTGTATTCCAAAATTACCGGATAAATCCATGAACTGTCTCCTTTCGGTCAAAACGACCGTTTAAGTCTATATATCAGAAAAGTCCGCTGATCACGCCGTTTTCGTCGACATCGATCTTCTCTGCCGCGGGAACCTTGGGAAGTCCGGGCATCGTCATGATATCGCCTGTGAGGGCAACGATAAATCCGGCACCAGCACTGACCTTAAGATTTCTGACTGTAATATCGAAACCGCTCGGAGCGCCCTTCTTTGTCTGATCATCCGAGAAGCTGTATTGTGTTTTTGCAACACAGACCGGAAGCTTATCAAAGCCGTTTTCAACAAGAGCCTTAATGTCTTTTTTTGCCGCGGCCGTAATCGAAACACCATCGGCATGATATATCCTTGTAGCAATGAGGCGAAGTTTTTCCTCGATTGGAAGTGTCTCGTCATAAGAATAATTAAAGTTGGCACTTCCGCTCTCTTCATCGCAAAGCCTTACCACTTCATCCGCAAGTTCAACCGCTCCTTTTCCGCCTTCGGCCCAGCATCTTGAAATACACGATTTAACGCCGGCTTCAAGGACAGTGTCACGAACGACTCTAAGCTCTTCTTCCGTATCGGTCGGGAAAGCATTTACCGCAACGACAACAGGAAGTCCGTAAACATCCTTCATATTTGAGATATGTTGCATAAGATTGGGCATTCCGGCCTTAAGTGCCTCAATATTCTCCTTAGAGAGATCATCCTTCGCTACCCCTCCGTGACTCTTAAGCGCACGAACTGTTGCTACAAGCACTACAGCCGAGGGCTTAAGCCCCGCAGCCCTGCATTTGATATCAAAGAATTTTTCCGCACCGAGATCTGCACCGAAGCCTGCCTCCGTAACAACATAATCACCGAGTGCAAGTGCCATCTTCGTGGCCATTACAGAATTGCAGCCATGAGCTATATTGGCAAAAGGACCTCCGTGAACAAATGCGGGTGTATGTTCAAGAGTCTGAACAAGATTGGGTTTGATCGCATCCTTAAGGAGAGCCGTCATCGCTCCCTGTGCCTTAAGATCTCCCGCGGTCACGGGCTTGCCTTCCCTGTTGTATCCGACAACAATACGCGATATCCTCTCTTTCAGATCGGAAAGGTCGTTGGAAAGGCAAAGGATAGCCATTATCTCGGATGCCACGGTGATATCATAACCGTCTTCACGCGGTACTCCATTCGTTCTCCCGCCAAGTCCGTCAACTACATTTCTGAGCTGTCTGTCGTTCATATCGACGCATCTTCTCCATGTGATGCGACGCGTATCGATATCAAGGGTATTTCCCTGATAGATGTGATTATCGAGCATTGCGGCAAGAAGGTTATTTGCAGCGCCTATTGCATGCATATCACCCGTAAAATGAAGGTTTATGTCCTCCATGGGAACAACCTGCGCATATCCGCCGCCGGCAGCGCCTCCCTTAATTCCGAAAACAGGTCCTAGAGAAGGCTCTCTGAGCGCAACTACAACATTTCTTCCCGTGAGCTTCATTGCATCCGCAAGTCCGACGGTGGTAGTGGTTTTACCTTCACCTGCCGGAGTGGGAGTGATCGCCGTAACAAGGATCAGCTTTCCTCTCTTGTTATTCCTGTCTTTAATAAGTTTTGGATCAACTTTAGCTTTATACTTTCCGTAATTCTCAATATACTTTTCTTCAATGCCCAGCTTTTCGGCTATAACGCCTATAGGCAGCATTTCATTTTCCTGAGCTATTTCAATATCAGTTTTATACATAAGTATATCCTCCTATATTTTTCCTGCATTCTCTACGTGCAGGAGTTTTATCAGTTCCCGGGTGTCTTCTCTTTATCGGTGACATTCACGAATATGTCACTAAGAAAAATCAGAGCGTCTTCCACTTAACCCCGTTTTCCTTTATCAGTTTTCTTACATCTCCGCTCAGGTATAAAGAGCCGGCGCAACAAACTATATCGTTCAGATCCGAATGAGAGAAAGCGTTTTCAAGTGCCATTTTTACGCTTTCGCATGGAATTGCGTTTATACCTCTGCTTTTGATCTTTTCGGCAAGTTCCTCAGCTTCGGCCCCTCTCGGATCAACTTTGACCGTATAAACCCTTAAAGCATTTTCACTCAGAATATCAAGAATACCGTCAACATCTTTATCTTTATTAATGGCCGTGATATATGAAATCTGCTTTGTAAGAAACAGTTTTTTCAGTGAATCAACAAGTCCTCTCATGCCGTGAGGGTTATGTGCGCCGTCAACTATCAGATAAGGATTTCGCTTCATTATTTCAAACCTTGCAGCCCACGAAACATTTCTCAGACCTTCCAACACATCGCTTTCGTCGATAGGGAGTTTGCCTGTGACCATCAACAATCTTATGACAGAAAGCGCAAGTGCGATATTTGATATTTGATATTCACCGCAAAGCGATACGGTAACAGGCTCGCTCAAGGAACTCGTCATTATCCTTATTCCGTTAAAATCTGATGATATAACTCTTACATCACTCTTTTTTGCAAAAACGCACGGAGAATCAATGAACATACAGATTGTCCTGATAACGTTCATTACTTCATCGGACTGTTCTATGCTCACGCAGGGTACACCCTTTTTGACGATCCCGGCTTTTGTAAGCGCTATTTTATCCAATGTATCTCCAAGCTCGGCCGTATGATCAAGCCCGATATTTGTGATCACTGTCATTATCGGGTTTTCAATTATATTTGTACTGTCAAACTCCCCGCCCATACCGGTTTCGAGTATCACGACATCACAATTCTTTTGAGCAAAATATATGAAGCCCATAACGGTAAGTTTTTCAAATACCGTGGGCGCATCTTCCATTTTTTGAGCTGCTTCCTCAATAGTCGAAGCGATCGAAACAAACTCGTCATCACCTATATCTACACCGTTAACACGAATACGCTCATTGTATTTTTCAAGATGCGGCGACGTAAACAATCCACACGTAAGTCCTGCGCTTCTGCATACACTGTCAAGTATTGCGGCAGTCGATCCTTTTCCGTTTGTTCCGGCAATATGAATACAAGAAAGACCGTCCTGTGGATTACCGAGCAGAGCGCATAGTTTTCCTATCCTTTCAAGGCCCTTTTTCTTATCCTTCCAAGATGTCTCAGAGATATAAGCAACCGCTTCATCATAGTTTCTTATCATACATTCCATCTCCCCGAATAGCTCAACATGAAACACAAAAAGATCAAATTACCAATGAGTTTCACGGTATGTTTGATTTTATCGCGCATACATATTTATTATACTCCTTAAATGATAAAAAAAAAAGAGCTGCAATATTTGCAGCTCTAAATAGTTAAAATCAAATCGATATCTTTATCGAATCAAAGTGTGTTGACAGCCTTCTGTAAACCTGAAACCTTACGTGCGCATGTATTCTTGTGGAAAACACCCTTAGCACCTGCTTTATCAATATAAGCAGCGGTCTCCTTAAAGTTAACAAGTGCAGCCTCCTTGTCGCCGGCAGCCACGGCAGCAAGAACCTTCTTCTGAAGTGTCTTAACCTTGCTCTTGATCATCTTATTTCTTAAAGTCTTTGTCTTGATGACTTTTATGCTCTTCTTAGCAGATTTGATGTTTTCCAAAGCAGTGCACCTCCCGGATCATATGCTTATGATAGAAATGTTAATGACGAACGTATGAGGAGTCGT
>JAILPE010000003.1 GCA_024699645.1 Lachnospiraceae bacterium | reverse complement strand
AACAGATACAAGAAGCGGATTCTTAAGGTCTCCGAACTTCTTTCCGTTTATATCTTCTATTTTCTTAACATATTCCATGATCTGGCCCATGATCTCGTCATTGATCTGGCGTCCGTCTTCATAGTACTGAGTACATGCTTCCGTAGTAATTGTGAATCCCTGAGGAACAGGAAGTCCGATATTGGTCATTTCTGCAAGGTTTGCTCCTTTACCTCCAAGGAGATTTCTCATACTCGCATTTCCTTCTGTGAAAAGATAGACCCATTTTGTCATTAATTTCTCCTCCTAAATAAACTATATAGTACTGTTTTCTGCTACACCCAATAGCTTTTTCATTATATCACATCAGGCATAACATGAAAACAAAAAACAAGTAAAAAATTCACAAATAAAATACATCTCAGAACGCAAGCTTCTCATCGAGATAAGCCTTGAGTTCTCCGATAGGCAGGCGAACCTGAGCCATGCTGTCACGTTCACGAACTGTGACGCATCCGTCCGTCTCCGAATCAAAATCATATGTAATGCAGTAAGGTGTACCGATCTCGTCCTGTCTGCGGTAACGCTTACCGATGTTTCCTCTTTCGTCGAACTCACAATTGTAATACTTGGAAAGTTCCGTATAGATAGCTGTTGCGCCATCGGCAAGTTTCTTTGAAAGGGGAAGAATACCAACCTTAACGGGTGCAAGTGCGGGATGGAAACGAAGTACCGTTCTCATGTCTCCGCCTTCAAGCTCTTCCTCGTCATATGCGGCACATAGGAATGCAAGCACTACTCTGTCTGCACCGAGCGAAGGCTCAACAACGTAAGGAATGTATCTCTCGTTTGTCTCATCATCGAAGTAGGTCATATCTTCACCGGATACCGTCTGGTGCTGAGTTAAATCGTAATCGGTTCTGTCGGCTATGCCCCATAGCTCGCCCCAACCGAAGGGGAATAAGAACTCGATATCTGTTGTGCCCTTCGAATAGAAACATAGCTCTTCGGGACTGTGGTCACGAAGTCTCATTTCGTTTTCTTTGATACCGAGGCTGATAAGCCAGTCGCGGCAGAATGCACGCCAATACTCAAACCAGTCAAGGTCTGTGCCGGGCTTGCAGAAGAACTCGAGCTCCATCTGCTCGAACTCACGTGTTCTGAACGTAAAGTTACCGGGTGTGATCTCGTTACGGAAGGACTTTCCGATCTGACCGATACCGAAAGGCATCTTCTTACGGGAAGTTCTCTGAACATTTTTGAAATTAACGAATATGCCCTGTGCCGTCTCGGGACGTAGGTAAACGGTGCTCTTTGCATCTTCGGTTACGCCCTGGAAGGTCTTGAACATAAGATTGAACTGTCTGATGTCTGTGAAATCATGCTTTCCGCATGAAGGGCAAGGTACGTTGTGCTCCTTGATGAAGTTCTCCATCTGCTCTTTTGTCCAACCGTCGATAGAGCCCTCAAGCTCGATGCCGTTTTCGGCAGCGTAATCTTCGATCAGCTTGTCTGCTCTAAAACGTTCCTTGCACGCACGGCAATCCATAAGGGGATCCGAAAATCCGCCGAGGTGACCCGATGCCACCCAAGTCTGGGGATTCATGAGAATAGCGCAATCAACACCAACGTTGTAAGGTGATTCCTGGATGAATTTCTTCCACCAAGCGCGCTTTACGTTGTTCTTAAGCTCAACACCTAAGTTGCCGTAGTCCCAGGTATTGGCAAGCCCGCCATAAATCTCCGAACCGGGGTATACGAAACCTCTGGCCTTGGCGAGCGTTACGATCTTATCCATCGTCTTTTCCATCTTATCTTTTTCCTTTCTCTTCTATATAACTTTAACATTTTATAAGCTATCGCAAAATTTTGCAAGAAAAAAACCGCAAAAATTCTCATTTTTCGCGGTTTTTCATGATTTTCTTTGCCTGCCGTACAATTGTTTTTCTGCTGGGTACAATGACCTACTTTTCGATCATTTCCAGTATGTCTTTGCTTTTTAATTTTCTACCTATCCGGTATTCGCTCCAGTCCGAAGACATCCTTAAGAGCTCCAAGATCGTCGTCTCAGGGACCGAAAACGTAAATATGTCCATGAGCGGCGCTGTGATTATGTAAGAAGTGAGGCTCACCGTGTCCTTCCCGACTTCAAAGCCGTCGTTTTTTCCCTTTAACGCCCATTCCTTCTCTCCCCGTGCTTCCTCCCCGCTTCCGGCTCCGAGCATTTTCTCTGAGAATCCGCTTCCGGCTCTGATGGATTTCTCCGCTAATCCATTAGCGGCTCCGAGGGGGTTCTCCGCGAGTCCGTTTCCGGCTCTGCTGTACCATGTGCCCTCCGCTAAGGGTGCCTCTCCGAAATCCGCGATGCATCTCAGTTCAAACACGGCTCTCACAAGGCGCGCATCGATCACGTTTTTCGAAAGTGCCGAGAGTGCGAGGTACAAGAGTTTCATAAGCGTTTCTTCGTCCATCCCCTCACGTGAGCAGTTTGACGCCATCTCGCAGAAATAGATCCCGTAGCATGCCCTTACGGGGTCGTCCCTGAGTTCTTCGAAAAATCTCGTGTGCTCCGCCGATTTTAATGTATATGCTTCACGCCCTTCATAAAGCGTAAAGACGGCAAAAGTGAACGTCTGCGTGCACGCCGAGAAAGAATTTCCCGGTCTGCGCGCGCCCCTCGCAAACACAGTTATCCTGCCTCTCTGCGCCGTGAGCACCACGAGTCTCCTGTCGTACTCACCGCAGGGTGCCGATAAAAGTACTATTCCCTGTGTTTTGATCTCACCGTTCATGCCGTCTTCCTGTATTTCCTATAAATTTTCCTTGGCCTGCTTTTGCATCTGTTTTTCCTTCAGGTCCTGCGGTGTTTCACATGGATCTGTTTTTCCTTCAGGCCATGCGGTGTTTCACATGGATCTGTTTTTCCTTCAGGCCCTGCGGTGTTTCCCATGGATTTGTTTTTCCTTCAGGCCCTGCGGTGTTTCCCATGGATCTGTTTTTCTTTTGGTCCGTGGTTTTTCATTTCTATTTCTCTTTGGGTCCTGCCGCGAATCCGTAATCTTTGAGGAACATCTCGCTGTCGCGCCAGTCTTTCCTGACCTTTACGAAGAGCTTCAGGAATATCCTGCAGCCCATAAACGCTTCCATCTCGAGCCTCGCAGCCGTCCCGATCTTCTTGAGCATCGCTCCCTGCTTGCCGATTATGATTCCCTTATGTGAATCCCTCTCGCAGATGATGGATGCCTCAATGTCGAATATTCCTATGCCCTCGCCCGAAACCGTATCCTCGTTTTCGTCGTACTCGACGTATCCGCCGCCGCGTGCGCGCTCTTTCATGAGATCAACGCAAACGGCAATCCCGTGAGGCACCTCGTCCTTCAGGAACTTGAGTGCGTTTTCCCTCACGATCTCGGCCGCGATCTGCTTCAGGGGCTGATCCGTGAGCTCGTCCTCATCGTAGTACATCGGGCCCTCGTCGAGCAGATCGAAGATCACGTTCTTGAGTTCTTCCTCGTTTTCGCCCGTAGCGGCGCTCACCGGCACAACCTCGTCAAAATCCGCGAGCGGCCTGTACATCTCGATAAGACGCGGCAGTTCTTCTCTCGGAACCTTGTCGATCTTGTTTATGACGAGCACCTTTTTCGCCGATGAGCCCTTTAGGAGCTGCGAAACACGCGCATCGCCCGTGCCCGTTGACTTTGCGGGTTCGACGAGCCACAGTACGACATCGGCCTCGCCGAGCGTTCTCTTCGCGGTCTCCTCCATATGTTCGCCGAGCTTGTGCTCTATCTTGTGGATCCCGGGCGTGTCGATGAAGATCATCTGCCCGCGTTCTTCCGTAAGTATCGTTTTTATGCTTGTGCGCGTCGTCTGGGGCTTGTTCGAGGTGATCGCCACCTTCTGCCCGACAAGCCTGTTCATAAGCGTCGATTTCCCGACATTCGTCCTCCCGACAAGCGCAATAAATCCGGACTTAAACATCCCGCTTCCTCCAATTTTCCATGCCGTCCTTCCGCCTGAGCCCGGAGACATGGAATTTCTCCATACCGTCCCATCCGCCTGAGCCCGGAGACATGGAATTTCTCCATACCGTCCCTCCGGCTTTCACAGGAGGTTCTCAATAGTATCGAACAGTTCTTTTTCCGCTTCAATGGCGGTCTCGCTGCCCACAACGCATATATTCCCTGTCTTATCTATCTCGTCAAACACCGGGGCAAGCTCACGCATATCCTGCTGCTGCGCCTTAAGGACCGCATTTCTTCTGGCTTTGAGCCAGGCTGCGTCGATCCCTGTCATATAGGCGTTAAGAGAGAATCTTCCGAGAAGATCGGGAGTGAGCGGTGTGTCGATGTTTCCGATCGTTCCGATGATGAACTTGGTCATCTCTCTCTCGTCAACGCTGAAGTCCCTGAGGAACCCGGCGATGCTCGAATAGATTCCGATCGTTCTTCCGAGCTGCGGGTCTCTGTATGAGTAGAAAGCCGCACCGGCAGTACTTCTGACGTAGTTGAAACCGCAGCCGTACGCGCCGCCGAGCACTCTGACATTGTTCCAGAGGTATCCGACCGAGAGCAGCGACGATGCAAGCATCAGACGGCCGACAAGCTCGGGCGAATCGGCGTTCACGATGCCGGACATCCCGACAAAGTTAACGTCGCCCGCTGTCTTATAAGCGATCTTTCGTGCTCCGAGTCTGTACTCGGGGCCCTTTGCCACGCTTCTTTCTTTGCCCGACGAAGCGAGTCTGTCGATCATGGCCAATGCCTCGCCCTCAAATTTCCCGTAGATATCGTCAGTCGTTGTTATATTAAGCGTAAGGTTCTCTTTTGTGAGCGCCTTTGCGAGTATGTTTTTGATCCTTTCGACTGCCTTCATGATCTCACTGTCCGGAGCATCTGCGAGATCGCGCAGGAAAACGTACTGATTATGGCCGTCGGCCGCGCTTATAAATGCATCATTATTCGAAAGTGCCGCCTTTGCCTCCGCTATTGCGCATCTGTGTCCGGAGTAAACGAACGAGCTCTTCATGCCGGCAACGTTTTCTTTGATGACCTCCCGGATCCTCTCTGTCGAAGAGAAGTCCGTATCGAGAAGCTCCTCGAACATGAGCTTTAAGAGGTTCTCTTTCTCGCGTTCGAGCGATTTTCCCGACATCATGATCATCGGCCTGTAGTCCTTGCTCTTGCCGTTGCTGTAAGTGGTCGTGCGAATGCCGATGCCGCCCGTGTGGATTCCCGTCTCGTTGTCGAGCTCGAGATACGAATGCTCGCTCGTGTTCAGGCTTCCGAAAAGCTTCATGGCGAGTCCGAGGTACTTCGCATCGTCGGCCTCAATCCCGTTAAGGTCAAACATGAGGTCGAAATAGATTATGCCGTTCGTGTCAATGTTGTGGAATATAACGGGTATAGCGCCCATATTTCTCGTCTCGTTGATCGGATCGGTCCCGTCCTCAGAGATGTCCTTTCTCTCAAGAAGCGGGATCGTAAGCAGATCTTCGGGTGTCGAAGGCTCCTCCTGATACTCGCGCAGAGCCTTTGTCCTGCGCACAAGCTCCTCGATCTCATCCCCACTCAAAGACTCCTTAAAGGCCTTCATCGCCTTCTTCTGCTTCTCGTCCTCGCGTCTCTGCTTGCCTTTCTCGGGCTTCAAAACGTAGTAGGACTGCGACTCCCCGTTCAAAAGGTAATCGCGCACAAGATCCTCGTAGTAGCTGCCTTCCATCCTTGCCCTCAGAAGGTCGAACGACCCTCTCCTCGAAAGTGCCGCAAACACTGCGTCATCGTCGTAAAGCCAGGTGTCGAGCGATCTGAGGATGTATATGAGACTCTTGGGTGTCGTGCCGAAATCTTCTTCATTGAACAGAAATTCCGCCTTATTTATGGCGCTCAAAAGCGATCTTCTGTTAAGCCCGTCGTGAACCGCCTCCTCAAGCTTCTCCTTAATGATTTTTTTGATCAGCGGGAGTTTGTTCTCCTCGGTATTCTTGATGATGAGGCTTCCGAACGGCTGACAGATCTCGTCCGTCAGCGAGAACGAAACATCGTCGCCTATGCCGGCCTTTATGAGCGCTTCCTTCACAGGTGCGCCGATCATGTCGAAGAGCACCTGGCATACCACGCCGAGCGCCGCATTTGTATCAAGGTCGTCGCCGTTGGCAAGCATAAAGCTCCAGTTCACATATGTCGAATTCTCTTCGGGGTCGTCGTCGGCTATCGGATATGTGCCTTCGACATTTATAACGCCTATGGGCTCCTGAAGTTTCATCGCCGAATCGACCTCGATCTCGTCGTATTCACTGAGGTACTCCCTGTCGAGCCACTCGAGACGTTCTTCCATGTCTATATCGCCCACAAGGCTTATGTAGCTGTTTGCAGGGTGATAGTACTTTCTGTGGAAATCAAGGAAATCTTCGTAGGTGAGCGTCGGGATCGCAGCCGGGTCACCCCCGCTCTCGACGCCATAGGCGTTGTCCGGGAAAAGCGTGTTGAACGTGCCCCTCTCAAGACGCTCGTCGGGCGACGAGAACAAGCCCTTCATCTCGCTGTAAACGACTCCGTTAACGACAATATCGTCTTCGGGGGAATCGATCTCGTAGTGCCAGCCCTCCTGGCGGAAGATCTCCTCTTTTTGGTAGATTGCGGGATGCAGAACGGCGTCCATATAGACGTCCATGAGATTCTCAAAATCCTTGTTGTTGCAGCTTGCAACGGGATAGCATGTCTTGTCGGGATAAGTCATCGCATTGAGAAATGTTGAAAGAGAGCCTTTTGCGAGCTCTATGAACGGATCCTTAGCCGTGTACTTGCGCGATCCGCACAGAACGGTGTGCTCGATGATGTGAGCCACGCCCGTGTCGTCCTTGGGCGGTGTTCGAAACGCTATGCAGAACGATTTGTTGATGTCGTTGTTCTTTATGAGGCACACTCTTGCGCCGCTTTTTATGTGTTTAAGAAGATAGCCCGTACCTTTGCAATCCGATACGTATTCCTCTTTTATCAGTTTGTACGTTGCGGGGATTCTGATCGCCCCCCGGGATAAATTTGCAGACATATATATGATATCCTCCGTATCTGTTCTTTGACGGATGCTCGAAGCGCCACTCGGATCGTATCTTCCCGGGCTCTTTCCTCGCCCCTCGGATCGTATCTTCCGAAGTTACCGCATTACCCCCGGTGTCTGTTCTCCGGGGATGTGCAAAACATCCTCAAAAAGTATATCATAGACTGCTTCTCTTGTGTTAAATCAAAAACAAAATTTGTTGAAACATTTTCTTTGACATTGGAATACATGTATGATAAATTAAGACTTGGGTGTCAACTGTGATACTCAAGTTTATTTTTTTTATTTTTATGGAGGCAATTTATGAAGAAGGGTACTGTTAAGTGGTTCAATGCAAAAAAGGGTTTCGGATTCATCTCCGACGAGGAAGGTAACGACGTATTCGTTCATTTCTCAGCATTAAACATGGACGGCTTCAAGGTTCTCGAAGAGGGCGAGGCTGTAACATTTGATGTAGTTGAAGGCGAAAAAGGACCTCAGGCTGCGAACGTTACAAAGTGCTGATAGTCACTACTGGTTATGATCCGTCTGCTAATCGGTTAGTTTATAACATATAGTATATAAAATAATAATTAGTTTTACAGGTTATAACAAGAGCCGGCTTCATACGCCGGCTCTTTTCTTGGGAGAGCATACGAAAAACGCTGCACACCTCAAAATATTTAAAATGCATCAGGAGATAAGTGATGAATAATTTTAGGAAAGGAATACTTGACGGACTGCCGATAGGTCTTGGCTATCTTGCGGTCTCCTTTTCCTTTGGCATAATGGGCACAAACGCAGGTCTTGCAATCTGGCAGACCGTGCTCATCTCCATGCTCAACGTTACCTCCGCGGGGCAGTTCGCCGGTCTCAATATCATGGCCGCTGCCGGTTCATATGTCGAAATGATCATCTCCCAGCTCGTCATCAATTCCCGTTACAGTCTGATGTCTGTGTCCCTCTCTCAAAGCGTGGACAAAAGCTTTACCACAAAGATAAGGCTTCTCTTCGGGCAGTTCGTTACAGACGAGATCTACGCCGTAGCATCGAGCCGCGGCGAAGAGATCGGAAAGCGCTATTTTCTCGGGCTTTGCTCGCTTCCCTACATCGGCTGGAGTCTCGGCACACTTCTCGGTGCTGTCTGCGGCGACATACTTCCCGGCGCGATCTCAACAGCGCTCAACGTTGCGCTTTACGGAATGTTCATAGCGATCTTCATTCCGCCCATGAAAAAAGCTCTCAGCGTCACCGTCGTTGTGCTCATAAGCGTTGCGATAAGCATTTTCCTGTATTTTCAGCCGTTCTTCGAGATTTCTTCGGGTATCAGCGTGATCATCTGCGCTGTCGTTTCTTCAGTGATAGGGGCGATCTTCTTCCCGATAAAGGACGAGGAGCCGGGCACAAAGGACGGGGATTTCCCGACCAACGACGAGGAGCCCGGTACTAAGGACAAAAGCCTTCTTGGGGAAATGAAGGAGGTGCATCATGGGGAATGAGTTTTTCATCTATCTGGCCGTGATGGCACTTTCGACATATCTTGTCCGCACAATCCCCTTCGTTGCGTTCAGCCGCAAGATCAAAAGCCGCTTCATCCGCTCGCTTCTGACCTACGTTCCTTATGCCGTTCTTTCCGCAATGACTGTTCCGGCGATCTTTTTCTCAACGGATTCACTTATCTCGGCAACCGCGGGATTCGTTACGGCGCTTATACTCTCTCTTTGCAATCGTAGCCTCATCACGGTGGCATTTTTCTCATGCCTTTCCGTATTTATTGTAGGTTTGTTTGTGTAATTCTCAAAAATATTATTTTCTTCCATTACAGATTGATATTTGGTAAAATAAATACAGTAGTTTTACATTATATCATTGAACATTTTTTGAACGGTATTTCAAGCCGTTTCAATGATAAACATACAATTTGAGGAGGTATTTTATATGTTCTGTGAAAACTGTGGACGACCGCTCCGTGACGGAGAGATCTGCACTTGTACCCAGCAAAATCCTACTCCTGCAGCTCCCGAGCAGCCTGTTTCTGTGCAGCCCGCTCCTTTAGTTCCCGAGCAGCCTGTTTACTCTCAGCCCGCTCCTGCAGCTCCCGAGCAACCTGTTTACTCTCAGCCCGCTCCTGTAGCTCCCGAGCAGCCTGTTTACTCTCAGCCCGCTCCTGCAGTTCCCGAGCAGCCTGTTTCTGTGCAGCCCGCTCCTGTAGTTCCCGAGCAGCCTGTTTACTCTCAGCCCGCTCCCGGACAGCCTGTTTATTCGCAACCCGCTCCCGGACAGCCTGTTTATTCGCAGCCCATTTACACGCAGCCCTATCCTGCGCCCACAGCACCAAAATATTTCCCTTACGGTGGTCCCGGAACATTTAATTACAACAGATTTGCCAACATACTCGGATCCCCTCTGCTTCTCGTTTACGGAATCCTGTCGGGAATTACCCTCCTTTTCTCTGGTATTATTTCTTTTGTTTTGAACAGCGCCTCACCTGTGACCATGTTTTTTTCATTGCTTGGGTTAATGGTCGCAACGCTCCCTATTATTGCAGCCCTTACCACCTACTGCTCGGCAAGAAGCAACTTAAAAACCGGCAACCCCATTACAACCGCCGGTCTTACAATTGCTTCGGGATACAGTATTGCCATTGCGGTCATTATGTGCATCTGCGCGGCATTACTCTTTGTCACTCTTATTATTGCATTTGCATATGAAATGCTCACTTCTGCAATGATAATCTTATTATCGATCTTTATCGTCACATTCTTCGGCATAGTTCCTTACTTTTTACTTTCAAGTTCTTTCAGAGGAATCAGATATATGATCGCAGGCACAGGCGCTCCGAGAAACGTATCGTTATATCCTATAGTCATTAAGATAATCAATACTGCTTTTTCTGTAATTGCACTTATTTGTTACATGATGGTATCGCTCGCTTACGGCAAGGATCTCACTCGTTTTATACGTTCCGTTTTGCGTGACTATTCACGGGTTTTTGGCAGATCATACGTTGATTTTACATATGATATCTTCGAGGGTTTGTTCAGCGGTGCCGGATTCGTATTTATACTGCTCAGCATGATCATAGGAATCGTTACGGAGATAGTCTTTATTGTTCTCTTGATCAAAGCAAGGAATACACAACAGGATATTTACAGCCATCAGAATTATTGATGACAATAAATATTCCTCGTGATATACTGTCACATGGAAGGTAATTTTTGTCACAATGTGTAGTTGTTCCGAAAAATAAGGAACTAAAGCAACGTAACCGCTTCCCAGCAGGAGGTTTACCAATGGAAGAGAAAAGAAAAGACAAACGTCTGCCCATCACCATGACCCTTGAGATCTCATCTCTGTTTAAGCAGGATAACATCCTTCTCAGCAATCTGGATGCTCCTATCACTGTTTTTAACGTGTCTAAAGGAGGTCTCGGGTTTTCATCCGCAAACGATCTTCCTCTTGGATTCTATTTCAACGCATGTCTGACCATCGGCACAAACGATGCGAAGCTTTACTGTGTTGTTAAGATCATTCGCAAAGAGCCCGGTGAAGATAATGAGTTTACATACGGATGTGAGCTTGTCGGGATTGCTCCCGTTCTCGCTTACATCTTTGATGATTACGAAAAAGCACTTTCACAGTGATCACGCCGGCAACATCAGACGAAAACATTTGTCAAACAAAAAGCCTCTCATTTCTCTGAGAGGCTTTTCTTATTCAGTAACCGGCAACCCGGCCTGTATTTTGATTTTCTTATTATTTGAAATACTCGTCTATTCCGTCCGCGATGCCA
Organism: Lachnospiraceae bacterium; assembly: GCA_024699645.1. Classification (GTDB taxonomy): domain Bacteria; phylum Bacillota; class Clostridia; order Lachnospirales; family Lachnospiraceae; genus RUG11977. Next base: position 34,281 of record JAILPE010000003.1, on the reverse strand, counting down.
AGCACGATCTTGTTCTGGTAATCATCGTCGAGGAGCTTTTCTTCCTCTTCTTTGTTGCTCATGTATCCCATTTCGAGGATCGTAACGGGTCCTTCGGCCCAGTTGATGCCCGTCATCGTATCGGTCTCCCAGACATATCTCTTCTTTGCTCCGGTACTCGAAACCACGTTATTGAGCACCGCATCCGAAAGCTTTCTTGATGACGCATACAGCTCACCGTTGTACTTATTCTCATTGGTCATACAGATCGTTTCTACGCCGTTTACGCTCGTGTCTGTCGACGAATTGGCATGGATCCTGACAAACGCCTGTGCTCCGGCATCGGCAGCGATCTTTGCTCTCTCCGAATTCGAGATATCCACATCGTTTACATCTCTCGTCATTACAACGGTATATCCTCTTGCGACAAGCTCGTCTCTAAGCTTAAGCGAAACTGTAAGATTGAGCTTGTATTCGGGATGACCCGTTGTGTTGCCGCTTGTTCCCGAAGAAACCTTGGCTTTCATCTCGCTCGATCCGGGACCGAGAGGCTCCTTATCACTGTTACCCTTAGTCTGATGACCGGGGTCGATACATACGATATGACCGTTGGGGGTTCCGACTCCCTGTGTCAGTGTCACAGTTCCCGTCTTCTTGCCTCCCGTTGCGTTTCCGTCTTCGGTAGGTTCTTCAAACACACCGGTCACAAGAGGCGTATAAATGTAACATTCCTTATCCTCGTACACAACGCGCGTCCATTTTTCGTTATAACCCGTACGCTTAATGCGTTTCGCAGTCTTAAGGTTAGTGACTATGTCGGTATCTGTTGAAGGTCCGACTCTCAGATTGACATCACTTTTCGTTTCTACGTAATCGTCTTTATCTTCAAAAATAAGCTCGACAGGCGTCGGTGTGGGCGAAGGTGTTGCTGAAGGTGTGGGCAAAGGCTCGTCTTCGACTTCCGATCCGCCGGTGGGATCTTCATTGCTTATAAGCGAACTTTCGTTATCTGTGCCTGCCTCTACGCCTATAGGTTCATTTTCCGAATTACCGGGCTGCCCGTCGGTCGTTTTGCTTCCTGTCTTACCGGTATCATCGGTTGCGTCTTTTCCGGACTTATCCGACTGCTCACCAAGCGCTTCATCGGCACCCGCATCCTTCCCGGTCTTGGCCTGTGCTGTAACTTCTGTCTGTATAGGCGTTTGGATCTGCTCTTTTTCACCTATCTTAATGATGATCATCACGACTATCAGCGACAGAATAAGTCCTCCCAGAACATACGGCATCACCTTAAGAATTTTATTGATGTTCATCGCCTATTGCCTCCTATCGGTCAATCCCAAGATACTTCTTCTGCTCCGGCGTAAGAGTATCGATATGCTTGCCCATGCTCTCGAGCTTTCTGAGCGCCACAGCCTTGTCGACCTCGCGCGGAACGGGGATCAGCTTTTCCCTGAGGTCATTTTTATGCTCGACAAGGTACTTCGCGCACAATGCCTGGATGGCAAAGCTCATGTCCATGATCTCAGCCGGATGACCGTCGCCTGCCGCAAGGTTAACAAGCCTTCCCTCGGCAAGAATGTTTATCCATTTATCCTCTGCGATCCTATAGCTTAAGATGTTGTTTCTCATCTCGCGAACTTCGCTCGCCATGGCCTTTAAGCCTGCCACATCAACCTCAACATCGAAGTGACCCGCATTACAGCAGATCGCGCCGTTCTTCATGACCTTAAAATCTTCCGTGGTAACGACTCCGCTGCAACCCGTGACGGTGACGAAGAAATCACCGAGCGCTGCCGCTTCATGCATAGGCATTACATCGAATCCGTCCATAACGGCCTCGATTGCCTTTACAGGATCGACCTCCGTCACGATAACTCTCGCTCCGAGGCCCTTTGCCCTCATGGCAACGCCTCTGCCGCACCAGCCGTAGCCCGCTACAACGACGATCTTTCCGCAAACGATAAGGTTTGTCGTCCTGTTGATGCCGTCCCAAACAGACTGCCCGGTACCGTATCTGTTGTCGAAAAGGTGCTTGCAGTCCGCATCATTTACAAGAACCATCGGGAACTCAAGCTTACCGTCCCTGTTCATCGCTTTGAGCCTTAAAATACCTGTTGTCGTTTCCTCGCATCCGCCTATAACACCGGGGAGGAATTCCCTGAAACGCGTATGCAGCGCGTTCACAAGGTCACCGCCGTCATCGATGACGATCTGTGGCTTGCAGGAAAGCACGCTGTCGATATGCTTCTCGTACTCCTCTTCGGTAACGCCGTGCCATGCATGGACCTCGACTCCGCTGTCGACAAGCGCTGCCGCAACATCGTCCTGCGTTGAAAGGGGGTTGCTTCCCGTAACGTACATATCGGCGCCGCCTGCTTTAAGCACCGTGACAAGATATGCCGTTTTGGCCTCGAGATGTATCGAAAGTGCGATCCTTATGCCTTCAAAAGGCTTTGTTTTTGAAAACTCTTCCTTCAGACCCGAAAGAAGTGGGCAGTTTCTTGCCACCCATTCTATTTTCCTATGCCCCGAAGGTGCGAGGCTGATATCTCTTATCTCCGAATTACCCTGCATTTTTTTCCTCCTTTAAGTGGGTTCATGTAAGCCCCCCGGGATATTTCTTCAATTCAGTTTAACATATTAGTTTTTTTCTGTCATCTTTTGAGAAATGTGGATTATTAACAAATTGTTCATAAAACAGTCATTTTTCTCTCATATTTGTAGTTTATCATCAAGTCATACAAAAGAATTGCTTAACAGAATGTTGCTAATAACATTTTTTCATAAAACAAAGCCCGGCAGTTACCCTCCCCCTCTACCGGGCTTCTCCTCTGTCTATAGGGGAGTTTTTTTCGGGCTTTTCCTTCCGGGCTTTTATATTTTCCTTACACCGACATTTCTTTTCTGCTCTTGGCGATTTTTTCGATTATTTCCTTTACTTCGTCGTAATCAAACTCATTTGCCGCATCGATCGCTTTTTCAAGGCTTCTTCTTTCGTCACCCTTGAGCGCCTTTTTCATATGATCGAGCCCTTCAAGAAGGAAGTCGATCTCGTATTTTTCAAGAGCCTCACGCGTATATTTGACAACCTCATCAAATTCCTCGCTGCTGAGCGGCTTTTCCGCAACCTTGTTATACTTTTCCTCATGGGCGATCCTCAGATCTCTTTCGTACTCCGAAAGTGCCTTCTCAAGCGAATCAACCATATCGGACAGCTTCTTAAGATACGTTTCAAGCCCTGTTCTGAAATCGCTGTTTCCTTCCCCGGGATTGGCAAACTCTTTCACGGAAAGCTTTTCCATGAGCGCTGTCTCAAGTCGCAGGTTTTCTATGCCTATATTGGCAAACACGCTTTTAAGACTGTGAAGTGCGATCCTGACCTTTTCCTTGTCCGCTCCCTTCGGATACATTGAAAGAACCTTGTCATATTCTCTGATATTTCCGATAGAGGCCTTGAGCAGCCTTTTGTATCCTTCCGTGTTGCCGATTATGTTCGACAGACCCGTATTGTAATCAAGCTGTGGGATTTTCTGAAGATACACCTTCAGATCGATGTCGGATGCCTTTTCGCCTTCACCGTTTTCGTCGCCATTCATTTTCTCGCGAAGGATATCGGGGATCGTATATTCGGATTCCGACAGATTGTCACGGATTATATCGTAGAGCTCGGTAAGCTTAATGGGCTTTGTCAGCGCCCCTGTCGCTCCGGCATTCATGAACTCATGAAGCAGATCCGCCCCGAGATCACCCGTCATGGCGTAGATTCTCATAAGCGGCTTTATCCTGCATATGATCCTCGTTGCCTCGATACCGTCCATCTCCGGCATTACGTAATCCATCAGGATAAAGATATAGTCATTATTTGAGACCATGTCTATGGCCTGTTCGCCCGATTCCGCAATATCAGAATCAATGGAAAAGCCTTCAAGAAGGTCATGGATCAGCATAGCATTTATCTCGTTATCATCAACGACGAGTGTTTTAACCGCCATACCTCTATCCTCCTTTTTTTAAGACCTTTTCTCACCCAAAGGTCTGTTCACTCCCCCTGTGCGAACGCTTATGTCCCGCTTCCGCGCGGTCATTCTTTATGCGAATTACTCAAATAATTAATGAGATGGAAATCATCGTTCTTATGAGCTTCAAAAAGCGTACCAACTTTTTCACCGCTCAAGATCCTGTTTATAATGCCCATATCATCACCCGACGCGATCACCATATCCGCACCCGAATCTGTCGCGATACGTGCCGCCTCGATCTTTGTACACATTCCGCCGGTGCCCACTGCGCTCCCGGCTCCTTTACCCATGGCAAGGATCTTTTCGTCGATCCGTTCGACGCGCTCGATAAAACGCGCATCCTTGCTCTTTCTCGGATCATCCGAATAGAGTCCGTCAATATCCGAAAGAAGAATGAGAAGATCCGCTCCGACAAGTGCTGCAACGATCGCCGAAAGGGTATCGTTGTCACCGAACTCGATCTCGTCCGTCGAAACCGTATCATTCTCATTTACGACGGGTATAACGCCCATCTTAAGAAGCTCCGCAAACGTGGCTCTCGCATTTCGTCTGCTTACATCCTCGATCATCGTATATTTGGTGATGAGAATCTGTGCCGCAGTGACTCCGTACTCACCGAATATCTTCTGATAAAGCATCATGAGATTTGCCTGACCGACTGCCGCACATGCCTGTTTCCCCGATTTCTCGGCGGGCTTTTCTTTAAGCCCGAGACGCTTAACTCCGACAGCGATGGCACCCGACGAAACAAGGATTACTTCCTTTCCGCTGTTATGCAGATCCGTAAGGCTTCTCACAAGCTTTTCAAACTTATTCAGGTCCATGAGACCCGTTTCTTCATGAACAAGAGAGGATGTGCCGACTTTAACGACAATCCTCTTCTTATCTTTCATCGTAACATTTGTCATGATATCTATCTTCCCCTCAACCGCCTCTTTCGAAGGTTTATCCTATCTTGCCGCAGCAGCCCTTAAAGCCGCTTTCCGCAATTATCACCTTATTCCGGCAGCTTTTTTCTGCGCCATGATCATAACGGCTTCCCGAACAGGTTCCTTGTTCAAAGGCATCTGTACGATTGCCGTATTGGGGCTCAGCCTTTCTTTTTTTACTATATCGCTTTCAAGATCCTTTGTCAGAAGGACAAGCGGGATCGAAAGTTGATTGACGGTGCTTCTGACGTGATTGAGTATAAACGCCGAGCTGTCAATATCGATCATTAAAACATCCGGATTCACTTCCTCAAGACGGTTGTTCGAACTGAGTACCGAATCTCCCCTGAGTACTTCGTAGTTGTCTTTGAGGAATCCGTTTATAAGCTGGAATATGAAATCTTTTTCTTCGAAAACATATACCTTTTTCTTTGATTCAGTGCCGAGCACTTCTTCTACTCTTTCAAGAAGTACGGGCTTCTGGAGCGGCTTAATCACAAAACCCGCTGCTCCGAGTTTCACGCATTCTCTGACTGTATTGATGCCGGCCATACCTGTCTGGAAAAGGATCGGGATCTCTTCACATCCCGGGATCTCTTTTATCATCTTAAAAAGCTCTTTACCGTCGATCTCAGGCATAGCTATATCAAGTAGTATGAGATCCGGCTTATAATTCTCAAGCCTGTCGAGCACGTCATACGATCTGTTCATCGTTGTGACCTTGTACTTGGCTCCGAGATACAGCCTTGTAAGATCAAGGATCACAGGATCATCGTCAACGACCAGGATCTCCTTCTGTCCGGCTTCGTCCGAAACATCAAGCTTTTCCGTTACCCAGCGACATATCGTTTCCCATTCGCAAGGCTCAAGCTTATATTCAGTGTTTTTATCCGCAGTTTTATTTCCAAGTGTAACGACAGGCTCATCCTTTGAAAGAACAAGCAGCGGTGTATTTTTGGACGCCTGCATATTTCTGATCCTGCGCAAAACCTGCACATGGTCAAAACCATTACCCGTACGCAAAACGATCGCGTCGGGATTTATATGTATAATGCTGTTAAAAGCGGCCAAGGGAGAATCTGCAACACTGACTTCGAAATCTGCCCCGCAATGCATTCCGGTTCCTGTTGTCAGTGTGTCGTCATTAATAACCAATAACTGAATCATATGGTCCCTCCTCTAAAGGATCATCGCAAAGCAATCCTTTTTCTTTAATACCCTCGCCTATTTAAAAGGCCTACCTTTAAACTCTTTAAGAGCTTTTATGGCACCTTCACCGTCTTCTTCGATAAGACAGCGACGCATTTCATCAATCGGCTCTTCCTCCTTATTGGGAAGATTAAAGAACGCCAATACTTCAAAAAGATCCGACGCATCCTCAAAACGTCCTTCATTCACACATATCTCTATCTCTTCAAATGTGTGCCTAATCTCATCGTCTCCTGCGACAAGACCCTCTTCTTTGTCGATGACGCTTATCATCTGCTTGAGATCTGCGATGAAAGCTCCGTAATCATCTATGAGCTCCATTCCGTCTTCGATCATGCCTTCACACTTGCCCGATCTGCAACGATCTTCAAGGCTTCTTGCCTTATGGGCAAGGTCCATGGCTCCGACAGTCGCGAAATTATTCTTTAACGCATGGATCTCGGTGAGGAAGCGTTCGTTATCACGTTCCTTCAATAGTCTTTCAAGTTGAAGCTTCTTTTCGTCGCCGTACTTGCAGACAATCCTGATCGCCTCCTTGTACTGCTCCTCGTCATCCCCGCAATTGCGCAGACCTATCTCAGCTTCAACATACGACGGTACGATCTTTTTGATATCAGTCAACCGATCACCCCTTTTGCCCCAACCTGATTGTTACACTAATGAATATGTTTTTGTTACTTCTTTCTCACGTATTTGCAGAACTTATAGCAAAGATTATAATATGTCTTCTCTTCTGATTCCTCGATGCATTCCCACTCCGGATTTTTGTCCAAGTTGGGCAAATAAGAATCAGCGGCAAATTCATAATCGATCTTTGTAATATATGCTACGTCACATCTGTCCAGGAACTGCTCATACACACTCTGTCCGCCGATAATATACACTTCGTCGCTTTCACGCTCTACAAGTAATGACTCAAGTTCTTCCATTCCATGGATCACTCTGGCATCACGATTTGTGTATGAGATATCTCTCGTCAGTATGATGTTCTCTCTGTCTGAAAGAGGCCGTCCTCCGGGAAATGTATCGAGTGTTCTTCTTCCCAGCACTACGGTTTTCCCTACCGTTTCGTTTCTAAAGAATCTCTGATCAGAAGGTATGCTCACAAGAAGCTTTCCCTTGTACCCTATTCCCCAATTATTATCAACACTTGCTATAAGTTTCATTTTTCCGACCTTTCGGCACTAATCTGAATATTTTTGAATTTTGAAAAAACATGCCGACACTTGCGGTTATTTTATCACAAAAACTTGACGATTACAATATACGCGCAGGAAATCTTACTTTTCGCAAAGTATTATTATGAAAAAGACCCTTCCTACAAGGAATGGGTCTTTTTATAGCCAATAACAGTTATTCAATAGTTCACAAGACTGTCGGTATACACAACCATAATCACAGTGAGCATTCCGTAAAAATTTTATGCCAAGGCTATTTTTTCATAGACACTCAGAATACGAAAAAAGCGCGTAAAGACTACGTTTACACGCTTTTCTGATTGAGCGGAGAAAATGGGATTTGAACCCATGCGACGCTATTAACGTCCTACTCCCTTTCCAGGGGAGCCCCTTCAGCCTCTTGGGTATTTCTCCTAACACTGATAATGGTGTCACTTCTGATACCGGGTATCATCTCGGGACACGCCGAGCATATTTCATTTTATAACGAATGCGGAAACCTCTCGGTTTCCGCATTCAGCGGAGAATGTGGGATTCGAACCCACGGTCCCTTGCGGGATCACTGGTTTTCAAGACCAGCGCCTTCAACCACTCGGCCAACTCTCCTTTTTAGATGTTTTCCGGCGGAGCATTAAACGTTCTCACTCTGCCTCGAACACGCAATGATTATAGTATCATGACGTATTTTTATAGTCAAGATATTTTTTTACTTTTTCTTTCACATTCTGAGCCTGTCGGGAGTAAGTTAGCTTTACTCATTTATTTCTATACTATATAATTATGGCAAATTTTGATAAATTATCCCAGGAGGTTTCTTTCAGATGAATTCAACCGAAATTGAGATCAGACGTCAAAACAATGCCGCAGCTGTTTCACGCAACTACGACTCAGTTTTACATCTTATTTATGCTCTTGTTTCACTTGCCTTTGTCGGATATTTGGCTTACTTCGTTACCAACGGACTCGTTTCCTCTGATTTTTCGGATACCGAACTTGCCCGTTCACTCCACAAGGCAAACCAGGATTCGGATTCCATTTTCCTTTCTCTGTTCCTTTTGACACCTTTTGTTATATGGCGTCTTCTCAAGAGCATAGATGCTCTTGTACTTTACTTTAGCGGACGTAAAGCCGCTAAAAACGGAACCGTCATCAAATCCACCGGAATATCATTACTCAAATCATTCAGCAGCGGCGAAGGCATAACCCTTGTAGCGGTTCTTGCTCTCGGCGGTTTTTATACGATCCTTATGAGCTATTCGTTCTATGCCGCTGTCGATAAGAAAACAAAAGAGAACCTTTACGGTCCCATCGAGTCCTACCTTCCGTTCGTGATCTTTGTTATCTGCATGGTTCTTGCGATCATCGCGGTCTTTTATATCAAATCGTCGTCACAGACCATGTCACTTATCCTTCAGAACAAAGACACGTACAAGAAGATATCTCCCGTACCCGCTTATATCTCATTTGTTGTTGCGGTACTCCCGATAATTATCGCATTTATCTTCAATCCTTCATACAACAACATCACATCAAATATAGTAGCGGGCAACGATCGTCTCATAACGCTTATAAACATGGTTTACAGCGACGGATTCTTCACGTTCCCGTTCATTATCCTGCTTGTGCTTTTCGCAGCAAAATTTGTTTTCTCGGGACTTGTTTACCTTAAAGCTTCCAAAGCCGGTGTTTCCGATTCTTCGAAAGAATCACTCAGCGACGCGGCTTAATAAACGATCGCGGACAAAGTATTTTACGAGTCCCGCAACAAGTATGATTAGCGCGATCCACTGAGAAGTGCTCAGAGGCCCCCAAAATCCGCGGATTTCATCACCTCTCACAAACTCAATACTAAATCTGAACAGACTGTATATCATCAGATAATAAAAGGAGAGCTTCGGGCTCTTCTTTTTTTTCTCTGTCTGTCTTTCGACAATAAGAAGCCCCGCAAACATCAGGAACTCAAAGATCGACTCAAAGAGCTGTACCGGCAGTCTTTGCACTCCGTTCATAACGATCCCGTGCACCTTAACTTCCACGCCGTAGCAGCATCCCGCGCAAAAGCATCCGATCCTTCCGAACCCGTGAAACAGTGCAAATGCCGGCGTAAAAAAGTTCAGAACATGCCCTGAAGGTGCCCACGTAATTCTGCAGAAGACGAGCAGCCCGGCATAGGCGCCCAGAACCCCTCCGTAAAACACATAGCCTGCCTCGACCAGTTCTTTTATATACATATCGAATGTTGCGTGCATCGCTGCGAGAGCCGGAATCCTTGTGATAAAAAACAACAGCTTCGCCCCGATCACCAGTCCGACAAGAGCGGAAACGATCGGCCATGCGATATTTCCGACGGTATTTGCCAAACGCTCGCGCCGCATGATCACAAACGTACATGCCGCAGCAAGACCTATCGCACACATAAGCGCATATGAGTCAATTCCAAATATTTCAGGACACATCCTTATACCCCCGTAAATTTCTCGCTGCTTTCAGCCCGTTCTTTCTTTCAAACTGCGCCGCCAAATTCCCGTACACTTCTTCTTTTTACTTCAGGATCGCAGAAAGATACTTTTCCTGCAACTCTTCGCTCACGCCCTTTAATTTCACGAATTCCGATGCGACGAGCGCCGTTCTTCCCTTCAGTCTCGACTTGAGTCCCTCGACTCTTCTCTTCCATGTCTTGTAATTCAGGTAGTAGACCATTCCGCTCGAATCGGAGTGTTCTCCCCACAAGTTACAGCTCTTTTCCATGTCATGATCTATTCTTGCCACAAACGCATCGATGATCGGGACTACCTTTTCCTCCGCCAAAACCTTCCCATACAAAAGCTCCATCCTCGAAAGGAAGAGTTCCATGAATTCCGGGTTTTTAAGGAGCTTAAACACGAGCGCGTTAAACGTATATAATCCACGGTTATAGTGCCCGAGCAGGAATTTGCTGCCCCCCGCGCCGTCATCCGTGAGCGTCAGGTCAAGGTCATATAACGCATATCTCCACTTGTCGTCTCCCACCTTATAAACCCTCACATTATCAGGATCTATGTTGTGAAGCCATATCTGTATCAGATAATAATCCGCAACGCTTTCGAGCGAAACGATCGAGGCCACGTGGCTATAGGCGTCATGATCCGTGAGGTCATTCTTATCCACATAATCCCAAAGATCAAGCCACTCCTTGCCTGCACTGCCGCACTTTATCTCCCTGCACTGCTCGACGACGGTGACGTCTTCCTCCTCGCAGCCGTAATGTGAAGCGATCATCGGCCCGTCTATGTGTTCACGCACATAGTAAAGCCCGCGATATTCCCCGTCAATATAAAGATTGACCGGCCGATACGCCGTCATGAGCACCTCGTCGACGATACCGCTCTGCCTGATGATCTCCGGGACAAGCTCATCCTTCATAATCGTGTCCTCATTCTCCTGCGATCCGCTCCTCAACACAACAGAATCAAAGCTGTCTATGTTGAGATTATCGAACAGCTTGTAATGAAGCCTGCTCTCGCCGAATTTCTTCGAGAACTTTATTCTGTAACTCTTTTTGTCATAGATCGTGCTCGTATTTCCGCTGACATTCATCCCGCATGTCTCATCGAAAACCTTCTCCCCTTCGTGATACATCGCGATGTTAGCCGCGTAGCGCGTTGAACTCAATGGGCTTGCGTTCATCTTCTCAAGGCTCTCGGCGCTGATTGCAACGCATATATCGTCAAGTGTGGCATCCGGCTCCCCGACAAAAAACGTATACGAAGCGCCCCCCTCTTTTTCTGAAAATCTTGCGGTAGCGAGGGCTTCGGCCGGTTTCTCTGTTTCTCTTTCAGTCTCTGCGGTAGCGAGGGCTTCGGCCGGTTTCTCTGCTACTCTTTCAGTTTCTGAGGTAGCGAGGGCTTCGGGTGTGGCCTTTACGTAAATGCGCAGCGTGGTTGTCTTATTTATCTTTATAGGTTTACCCTTGTATTCTGCAGATGAACTGTCCGGTTTGCTCCCGTCTGTTGTATAGAAGATGCGCGTTCCGTCTTTCGGCTCAAATGTAACCTCGAGCGGGCCTTCAGATCTTGTTCCATCGGCGGGGCTTATTTCGGGAAGAAGCGACTGCGTTCCCCCAAATATGTTTCCGCTTCCGAAGGTCGCTAACCCCGTCACCTCGAAGACACTGTCCCCGGACTTTCTCGCGTAGCTCATATTCTTTTTTATCTCGGGCACATCGACTCTCTCGACGATGTTTCCTTCGCCCCTGCTGAGCACCACAGTCTCTCCCGAAGAAGATATCTTGAATGAAAGCTCGTTCTTTTCGGGATCGGCCCCGTCGCCCACACAATAGAAGACGATGAATCCTCCCGCCGGAACCGTCCCACTGATGGATGACTTTTGAAGATCAAACGTGCTGTCTGAAAGATAATAATCTGAAAGATCCACGTCCTCATCCGAAATATTTGCGAGCTCGATCATATCGAAGTATCCGCCGTCATGTTCCTCAAACTTTGAATTGGAAGTAATGATCTCATTTATAATGATCGCGGGAGACGTGTTTTCACTAAGTTCTACTTCTGTCGTATTAGTAGAAAGCTGTGGCGCAGAGCTTTCGGTTTTCGCTCCGTCATTCTCACTTTCGGCTGCCTGACTTCCCGATGATGCTCCGTCATTCTCACTTCCTGCTGTCGTACTTTCGGCTGTTGCCCCAACATTTTTACTTCCGGATGACGCATTTCCTACTGATGCTACGGTGTCATCTACCCCGTCTTTAAAAGCGCCCGTGGTTGCCGTGCCTTCCCGTTCTACACGCGTAGAATTTACATCCTGCTGTGAACAGCCTGACACAAGCGCACAGGTCATAAGCATGCATATCACATATATGCACACTGACACGTGTCTGTTTCGAAAACGTCCGCCCCGGTACGCTTCCGAGCTTTTCTTTTTTACCGCGCTTCTTCTTATCATTCCGTCACTCTATCCAAATTATGCCTGCCAAAGTATCCCTATCCATATTACGCCAAGCAAACTATCCATATTACACCAACCGGATTACCCCGTATACATACAAGGTAATCCGGCCCCAATGTTTGTATAATTGTTTTTCTCAATTACTTCCCGATGCGCTTTTGACCATGTATTCCGCCAACTCGAAATCCGTCGGGTAGGTGAGCTTAAAATTCCTTCTGTCGCCTTCCGTAAACTTGATCGTAACGCTACCGTCGTATTTCATGACCGCTTCAGCGTCATCGGTCACGATTCCCTTAAGGTGCTCATAGGAATCTCTGATCAGCCCCGCTTCAAAGCCTTGGGGAGTCTGAATAAGCCTTACCTTTTCCCTTTCAAACGTAACAACTCCCTCGTCCCCTTCAAATCTTATCGTATCGGCAGGTGTCACGGCGGGAACGACAGCTCTTTGTCCGCCTTCGAGCTCCGATATTATGTTATTTATGAGAAGAGGTGTCACAAGCGGCCTTGCCGCATCGTGGATCAAGACATTTACACCGAATGACCCGACCAGCCTGATTGCCTCTTTAACTCCGATAAAACTTGATCCGCTTCTTTCCTTCGCTCCTGCGATGACGGATCTCACTTTCCTTATTCCGTATTTTTCCACGATCTGCTCGTTGACGAAATCTTCTTCGCCTTCGGAGCAAACGATGATAATATCATTCACATAGCTCTGTTCGAATGCCATTAAACTGTAAAAGAGCACCGGGTGCCCAAGTAGCACCCTATACTGCTTCTTCGTTGTTCCACCCATTCTTGTACTGCTTCCCGCAGCCAATATAATGCCCACATTCTTCATAACACCCTCACAGAGATCATTTTGCAGCTTAACGCTTATGGTCCTACAGTAGTTCCTGCCCGAGCTTAAGTCCCGGGACTGCGTTTAAGTCGAGGCCGTGCCTTTTGCCCGCGAGATAATCGTAATATGCCGCACATCCGATCATCGCAGCATTGTCCGTGCATAAAAGCGGCGACGGGTAATAGAGCGATATGCCTTCCTTCTCGCAGTCGCGTTTCATCCTGTCCCTGAGCGCACCGTTTGCCGCAACACCTCCGGCAAGCGCCACCTTCGTGAATCCGAGGCTCTTCGCCGCGTTAATCGAATGCGTCGCAAGAACATCAACAACTGCCTCCTGGAAAGAAGCCGCAACGTCGGCAACTGTAACTCCCGCTTCCGGATCGATCATCGCATTGGGGTCGAAGTTCACGTCTCCTTCGCGCTTCTCACGCAGATCCTTCACGGGTCCGCCCTGCTTCATAGCGCACGAATTCAGGTAATTGAGGACCGCAGATTTAAGTCCGCTGAAGCTGAAATCGAATTCGTTTCCGTCGACGTGACCTCTCGGGAACGTTACCGCATCGATCCTTCCGCCCATGCGGGCACATTTGTCGACCTTTGGTCCTCCGGGATATCCGAGTCCGATTGCCCTCGCCACCTTGTCAAAGGCTTCGCCGGCCGCATCATCATGGGTAGTCCCGATAAGCCTGTACTTTCCGTAATCCTCTACGACAACGAGCTCCGTATGTCCTCCCGAAACGACGAGGCACAAAAACGGAGGCTCAAGTTCCTTGCTTTCTATGTAATTGGCTGAAATATGCCCTTCTATGTGGTGTACGCCGATTATCGGAAGCCCTGACGCATATGCGTAAGCTTTCGCATATGCCACTCCCACAAGGAGCGATCCGACAAGTCCGGGTCCCGCAGTAACTGCAACCGCCGTCAGATCCTCTTTTGTAACGCCGGCCTCTTTGAGCGCCGATGCGACAACCGGGTCTATCTTTTCTATATGCTTTCTTGATGCTATCTCCGGGACAACTCCGCCGTACATCGTGTGGATGTCTATCTGTGAATATATGATGTTCGAGAGGACTTCCCTCCCGTTTCTCACCACCGCTGCCGCCGTCTCGTCGCATGAGCTTTCGATGGCGAGGATGAGTGTGTCTTCCCCGCCGTCAAGGCTTCCCGCGGCGCACCCTATCTTTTCATTTTCCTTCATGAGCCCTCCAGCCGATGATCTTGAATTCCCGCTTGTCATCCTCTTCGAGAAGGATCTCCTCGGGGAGTCTGTTCACCTTTGCCCCCTTCAGAGTAAAATGGAATTCGACATTGGCTCTTTTTTTATCGGAAACCACGGCGTATTCAACGTCCTCAGCCGGTTCGATGACGAAGGACGAGACCGTGATCTTTTCATCTTTGTAAAGTTCGATCTCCTGCTCAAGCCTGTAGAGCATGTCGTTTATGGGATTGGACTCGAGCAGTTCCCTCGAATAGAGGGCCCGCATCTGCCCGCACAGCGTAAAGAGCTGGTCCTCGGTGAGGTCATCCGTGTACATGCACTTGACTATGGAGCAATAAACATTTGCCACCTCAACGGGTGTCTGGGGGTAGTTCTTCGAAAGATCGCGCGATGTCACTTCTTGGAAGAGATTCGCGTCTGAAGTCGATGATCTCGAACCCTTGAAAAACGAGAAATAAAGAACAAGTCCTGCGCACAGAATAAAGGCCACAAGAATTGCCGCCGACGAAAAGCTTTTTTTCTTTTTCTTCACCGGTGTTGAAAGCATACGTGACCCCCTTTCTGCTCAGTCGGCTTCGATCCTCCGTCTGTCGTCGGATCAGAATGCCTATATATAATTTATTTTACATTATTATGAGAAAATGGCAAGGAAAACACAAATATTCAATTTTCCGGCTTCTCTTCCTCATCCTCAAACTTGAGCGTCAGACTTTCAAGGTCGCGCGCTGCCCATGCGCCCGGGAAGATCGCGGTTGCCACGCCGACAAAGTCCTTGGCTCTGACGAGCGAAGGGCTGTAGTGAGTGAGCCACAGCTTGCGGACATTTGCTTTTTTTGCGAGGGTGGCTGCCTCTGCGAATGTCATATGCTTATGTTCACGTGCCTTGTCTTCGCTTCCCTCTTCACCGTACATGCCTTCGCAGATAAAGAGGTCAGCATCACGTGCCGCCGTTGCGATCCCCGCGATAGGTCTCGTGTCCGTGCAGTAGGTGACCTTGAGTCCCTTGCGTGCAGGTCCGAGGATCATGTCCTGCGTGAAATGCCTTCCTTCAAAGTCGATCTCTTCGCCTTTCTGAAGTCTGTTCCAGAGTTTGAGGGGAACATCGTTGTCGCGGGCCTTGTCGGGATCGAACTTTCCTGCTCGTTCTACAACAATAGAATAGCCGTAGCAGACCACGTTGTGATTGAGCTTGAATGCTTCTATCTTGCAGCCTGCCGCTTCAAACGAGGCTGTTTCACCGCTGATCTCGGTCACATATACGTCATAAGGGAGCTCGGGTGCGATGGTCCTCAAAGCGGAAACGACTCTTGCGGCACCCTTCGGCCCATAGATACAGAGAGGCTCCGTCCTCTGCGCGTTGCCTATCGAAAGAAGAAGTCCCGGAAGCCCGCTCACGTGGTCGGCGTGGAAATGTGTGAGGAGGATAACGTCGATATCATGGAAGCTCCACCCTTTCTCACGTATCGCGACCTGTGTTCCCTCGCCGCAGTCGATGAGGATGCTGCTGCCGTTGTACCTCGCCATGAGAGACGTGAGTCTCCGCGAGGGGAGGGGCATCATGCCTCCCGTTCCAAGTAAGCAAATATCAAGCATCCCGATTCCTCCGATTTATCATATATCTGCACTCCGTCTTTATCACAGAGCGCACATTTATCTCTCTTTCATCATGACCGTGAGCGCACATTTATCTCTCTTTCATCATGACCGTGAGCACTCATTTATCTCTCTTTAGTCATAACTGCATATCATCTCTCATCATTATAACAGCATCGTCAGTCGGGTCGTGATAGTAATTTTTTCTCACTCCCGTCTCTTCGAAGCCCGCCTTTTCATATAGGCTCCTGGCCGGCAGGTTCTGCGACCTGACTTCAAGGAACACTCTTTCCGCTCCGTCTTCTTTGGCTGTCTTTAAGCTCTCCGAAAGGAGCATTCGTCCGAAGCCGTTCCTTCTTGCGCTCTTTGAAACGCATATTCTCAGCAGCTCCGCCTCGTCCGCAACGGTCCTGATCACCGCGTACCCGACGATCCCGCGGACAGTCCGTTCCGTAGGCTCTACGCCTATGCCTTCATCCGTTCCTGCTTCTTCTACACCGACAAGTATCTTCGTTCCGTACATCTCCGTGATCGAATCTTCCGACCACGGATCTGAGAAGCATTCCCTCTCAAGCTCTGCCACAGCCCCTTGATCCTGTTTTTCAAACGCGCGTATTTCCAATCACTTACCTCTCTCCATCCGTTCCCTCTCGGCGCTCGACATCCTAAGGTATACGGGTGTATGTTCCGCGCCTTCGATCGTTTGACCCTTTTCCATCATCGTGATGCCTATCGTTGCAACGCATCCGGCTCTCAGATCACATGCCGAAAGCGGCGCGATGATGAACTTTCCGTTCCCCGCTTCCTTTATCCTGTCCGCGTGAACCCTGAGAGCGTCACCGACAAAGACTATCTCCCTGTCTGTCTTTGCAAGTTCACTGAGGAGCTCATCCATCCCGAGCGCGCGCTCACGCACAACCTCTTTTAAGCCTGTCGTTCCGTCACTCTCGCGCACTTCTTCGTAAAGTGCCGAATAAACCTCGTTCCTTCTGGCGTCTATAATGGGGCACACGAGTCTTCCCCCTATGTTTCCCGCTCCGACGGCAAGTGCCTCAAGCGTAGGCACATCGATCATCGGTATCTGCGCCGCTGCCGCGAGTCCTTTTGCGGTCGCGCTTCCGATCCTCAGACCCGTAAACGATCCCGGTCCTCTTGAAACAGCAATCGCCGCGATGTCATTCATCGTGATCTCGGCATCCGAAAGGATACGGTCTATCATCGGAAGAAGCGTCTGCGAATGCGTTTTCCCTATATTTACTGTATATTCTGCAAGTATCTTTTTCTGTTCGGCTATTGCAACCGATGCAACGTTCCCTGAACTTTCAATCGCAAGTATATACATCATTGTCTCCTTTGGTGAATCATTCTGAGCGTGTTACGAGGATCTTCCTGTAATCAGGGTCCTTCGCGGGATCTCGCGTGATTGTAACGCGTATGGCGTCGTCCGGAATGAGTCCGGCTATAAGCGTTGACCACTCAATGATCGTAACGCCGTCGCCCCTCAGGTACTCAAAGAATCCGATCTCCTCCATCTCGTCCTCGTCATCGATCCTGTAAACATCGAAATGATATAACGGCAGGCGCCCGTCATCATATATGTGCATTAAAGTATAAGTAGGGCTCGTAACGAGAGCCTTTGACCCGAGCCCCTGTGCGAACCCCTTGGTAAATATCGTCTTGCCGGCGCCCAAATCCCCGTCAAGGCACAATACGGTGCCGGGGGTGGCTTTTTCACCAAACCCGGCACCGATTTCAAATGTCTCAGTGCTGTTCGCACTTGAATACTCAGTTGTTTTTGTTTCTCTTGCTTCCATTTTTTTCTTTCTTAAGCCGTGACTCAGGCCTTCTGCTCCTTGTCGTACTTGAGTGAAAGCTTGCCTGTCACACGCTGAGCGAGAAGAGTTCTGAACTCGGAAAGCGAACCACCCTCTACGTCAGCCTTTGTCACAAGGAATGCCGAATTCTTCGCCAAATAGAAGTAAAATCCGGTCCTGCCCTCATGGCATTTCACGATCTTGCTGTAATCAAAGGGCTTGTAGATATCCTCACCCCTCTGAATATCAAATCCGGCATCGCTGAAGCGGTAGATCGTGCGGTTTTCGGGAAGTTTGCAGCTCTCTGCATACTTCTTGGCACGTAAATACAGGCTTATCGGGCTGTTTACTATAAATATGAGCGCCGCGAGCGAGAAGAGGACGATCTGGAAGATCTCCTTGTCCATAACGCTTATGACGACCATGACTATCGCCGCAATACCTACCAGTACTGCAAATACGCCCATAAGATTCATATATGTGTGGTAAAACATGAATCCGTATGTATCGCGTGCCGTTGGCTTAACATCTGCCGTGAACGTCTGCCCCCTGTGTTCAAGCTTCTCGGGTTCTTTCTCTTCGACAGTCTCCGAGAGTCCTGTCACATAGGCGTTTTCGACAGCTTCTGAATCCGCTCCCCCGTTTTCCGATGCGGCGGCCTGCTCTTTCGCTTCTTCGATCTCATCCTCCGAAAGCGTGTTCAGATGAGCAAGTTCGCTGATCGAAAATGATTTTTTTGTCTCTTCCTGTTCATTCATAGAATTATCATCCTTGTTTATCTTTTACTTGGGTGATAAGTCTGCTGATCGGCTTATAAATGAGCGCCGTGATCACCGATACGGAAACCGCTTTAAGAAGGTTAAAGGGTGCAACCGCAAGAAGGATGAACGTCGTCATATTTGTTATCAACGAATTGACAGCCGTTCCTGCTCCGATAACGTCCATATGGAACATGTCTCCGTACACGGGAATGAGTACGAACGCATTCATCAGGCATGAAACAACAAGGTTTACCACCGTTCCTAACGAAAGAGCGACGAGCGCGCCCTTTTTGGTACGCTTATGATAATACACTATTGCAGCCGGAATTACAAATGCACATCCGACAACAAAATTGGCAATTTCACCGATAAATGCGGTAGATGTACCGTTTATAACAAGATTGAGCAAAATTTTGATCGCTTCGATCGTTGTTCCGGCAACCGGTCCGAGCGCAAATGCGCCGACAAGTATAGGCAATTCACTGAAATCGATCTTGTAAAAACCGGGTGCGAACCAAAGCGGGAAACTGAAAAGGTTCAGTATCACAGCTACTGCGGAAAGCATCGCGATGATCGTGATGCGATGGATCCTGAAGTTCTTCTTCTCAACTCTCTCGTCCGCTCTGTTGATGATCTTCTCAAACCAATAAGCGAACAAAAATACCGCAACGATTATAGCTACAAATATCGCAACCGTAGCAATGTTGCCCGATATTGCATCCCAAAGCTTGGGAAGCGAAAAATCCATTAAAAACATAATAAACTCCTGTCCTCACTTTTTTTATTCCACGTCCTCAAACAACCCCCTCGGCCGAATGTAAAATAGGGTTTTACCTCAATGTTATCTTGAAAGTTTCTTAGACATGGTGTAAAGATAAGTGTCGGGCACTTTCTCCATTCTCATCGCCTTCTCAAAATCGAAGTCGACGAATTCTCCGTTACAGAATGCAACGATCCTGTTACGTCCTCCTTTATTAAGAGCCTCGACAGCTTTTCCTCCCATAGCACACGCGAACACCCTGTCCATACATGTAGGACGTCCGCCACTCTCCACAAGGCCGAGAATGTTGGCCCTCGCCTCAAGTCCGGTAGCAAATTCGATATTCTTTGCAAGTGCTCCCGATCTTCCCACACTGTGGGCATTTACGATCAGATGAAGTCTCTTTCCGAGCTTCTTCTTGCTGATGATCTCGCTAATGATGCGCTGTTCATCGCGATCGTAGTATTCGGGGATTATTATCTCCTCTGCGCCGTTGGCGATACCGCACCAGAGTGCGTTGAATCCCGAGCGTTTTCCCGCAACTTCGATAACGCTGCAACGCTCATGTGACTGTGATGTATCTCTGATCTTGTCGATCGCCTGCATTGCCGTATTGACGGCAGTGTCAAAGCCGATCGTATATTCCGTACACGCAACCTCGCAGTCGATGGTCGCGGGTATTCCGATAACATTGATGCCCTTCTTTATGAGGTCGAGACCTCCTCGCATCGTTCCGTTTCCTCCGAGGACGATAAGCGCGTCGATCTCAAGCTCCTTAAGGGTTTCGAGAGCTTTTTTCTGTCCCTCTTCGGTTTTGAATTCGGGACAGTCGGATGCAAGCAGCTGCGTTCCGCCGAGCTGTACGGTCTCCGACATCGTCTTGTTCGTCATCTCGAGATAATCCTTCTCGATAAGTCCGGCAAATCCTCTTCTAAAGCCGAACACTCTCATATCGTATCCGATCGCGGATCTT
Source organism: Lachnospiraceae bacterium (assembly GCA_024699645.1). Lineage (GTDB taxonomy): Bacteria > Bacillota > Clostridia > Lachnospirales > Lachnospiraceae > RUG11977. Next base: position 14,068 of record JAILPE010000003.1, on the reverse strand, counting down.
ACAACGGCGCGGATAGCGGCATTCATGCCGGGTGCGTCGTCTCCGCTTGTCAGGATACCGATCGACTTGCAGTTGCCGGTCGTTGCATCCGCGGGAAGCATGCCTTCGCTTAAGAGGCCTTTGCCCTCGCCCTTTCTTGTCAGCTTGCTGAGCATGTCAACAAGGAAAGGATCAAGATTTTTCTTCATCGAGAGAGCTTCCGTCATGTCAAAGTCGGTAAATCCGCCGTTCTTATATGCGACAACCCTGTTGCTTCCGCCCTTGTAAAGGATATCGACAGCCTTGGCGCCCATAGCGGACGCATATACTCTGTCCTTGCATGTGGGGCTTCCGCCGCGCTGAAGGTATCCGAGGATGGTCGCCGATGTCGGCATACCCGTAGCATATTCGATCCTTCTTGCCATGCCCTCGGAATCACCGATTCCTTCCGCATTAATGATTATGTAATGCTGTCTTCCGTTTTTACGCTTAAGTTCTATGTCGTCGATCAGTCTCTTCTCTTCATAGTTGTAGAGCTCCGTTGTGAGCACTGCCTCGGCTCCGTTTGCGAGACCGCACCACAGAGCTATGTAGCCTGCGTGACGTCCCATAACTTCGATGATCGAGCATCTCTCGCGTGATGTCGATGTGTCCCTGATCTTGTCAATCGCATCCATGGCCGTATTTACTGCGGTATCAAAACCGATCGTGTACTCGGTGCATGCGATATCGAGGTCGATGGTTCCGGGGATACCGATAACGTTTATGCCGCGCTCCGCAAGAGAGAGGCATCCTTTGAACGAACCGTCTCCGCCGATAACGACAAGTGCATCGATTCCCTGCTCAACGCAGTTTTTTGCTGCCTTTTCCTGGCCTTCACGGGTGATCATCTCGGGACATCTTGCCGTGTAGAGGAATGTTCCACCCTTCGAGATGGTGTCTGCCACGCTTCTTCCGGTGAGAGGCACATAATCGTTCTCGATAAGACCCGAGAAGCCGCGCTTGATGCCAACGACCTCCATTCCGTAGTTGATCGCCGTTCTGACAACCGCACGGACAGCCGCATTCATACCGGGCGCATCGCCGCCGCTCGTTAAGACTCCGATCTTTTTTACCGCTTTCCCCTCACCCATGAGTACTTTTTCTTTAACTTCTTTGCTTGCCATATCTTACCCTCCGACTTTCCCGATTTTTTCGTTCTTCTTTACTGTCGTTTTTTATCCTTCCAGTAAGTCCCGACCGAAACCGTAACATTTTCTTCGCCCAGCTTTTCCTTCAGTTTTTTCAGAAGCTGAGGCGTTGCCTTTGTACCTTCATCATCAAGCAGGATCTTCTTTCCCACATTCTTAATATATATCATACACCTGTCAGGCCCGAGCCTGTCAGCAAGTTCCTGTTCAAGGAATCCCTTCTCGTTCTCGAACGACTGCTCATCGTCAAACTTAACCCAAAGTGTTCGCGGGTAGGAAGTAAGCTCCACACAGTCAGAGAACAGAAGTGTCGCTCCTCTTTCTTCGTCGACGCTGACATTACCGCTGATCAAAATCTTAGTGTCCTCAAGAAGCCTGTCACCGCGCTTTTCAAAGTCCTTCGGGAAAACGATCACCTCAACCTTTCCGTACATGTCTTCCACCGTGATGAACGCCATGATCAAACCCGATCTTGTGGTCTTGACGCTTCTCGCCGAAACGATCCCGCCGATCACAACCCTCTGCTTATCCGCAACGACGGTCTCTCCCGTCTCTTCATCGACGATGAAATCGAGGCTTGTCGCCGTGACGTTCTTGTCGAGGATGTCCTTATAGGCGTCGAGCGGATGACCGCTCACGTAGATCCCGAGGACTTCCTTTTCAAAATCAAGCTTTTCCTGAACGTCATATTCGGGAACATCGGGAAATATTTCGCCCGCCTCTCGCGAGATGTTCTCATCCCCAAGGTCAAACATACTTATCTGTCCCGTCACGCTCTTCTTCTTTTCGAGCGCAACGCCCTCAAGTACGTCCGAATAGACCACCATCTTCTGCCTTCGTGAACCGGGCAGGCAGTCAAGCGCTCCGGCCTTTATCAGGCTTTCTATAACGCGCTTGTTGCTCTCTTTCGACGAAAGCCTTTCCATGAAATCACGCAGGCTCTTGTACGGGCCGTTGCTCTCTCTGTCGGCAACTATGACATCGACGACCGCGCCGCCGAGCCCCTTGATGGCCGATAGCGAGTAGCGAATATCTCCGCCGCACGCCGTGAAGCAGTTCCCGCCTTCGTTTACATCGGGAGGAAGCAGCTTAATGCCCATCTTCCTGCATATGAATATGTATCCCGCCACCTTATCCGAGTTGTCTGTTACGGATGTTAAGAGCGATGCCATAAATTCAACAGGATAGTAGCATTTGAGGTAAGCCGTCTGCATTGCGACAACCGCGTAAGCCGCCGCGTGTGCTTTATTAAACGCATATTTTGCAAAGTCGATCATATCGTCGAATATCTTGTTCGCAACCTCTTCCGATATGCCTTTTGCCTTACATCCCGGAACGCCTTCCGCTTCGTTTCCGTACACGAAATTCGCGCGTTCCTTGTCCATTACCGATTGTTTTTTCTTTGACATGGCCCTTCGGACAAGATCGGAACGTCCGAAGCTGTATCCCGCAAGATCACGCACTATCTGCATAACCTGCTCCTGGTAAACGATGCAGCCGTATGTCGGCGAAAGTATCGGTCTGAGCTCCTCGCAGTCATAAACGACAGCTTCCGGATCTCTCTTACCCTTAAGATATTTGGGTATGAAATCCATCGGGCCGGGGCGGTAAAGTGCGATCCCCGCGATGATATCCTCAATGCACGAAGGCGCAAGTTCCTTCATGAACGACGTCATTCCCCTGCTCTCGAGCTGGAACACTCCTTCCGTCCTTCCCTGCGAAATAAGCTCGTAGATATTCGGGTCGGAAAGGTCTATCTCATTTATATCAAGCTTCTTTTCCGGGTACTTGGCATTTACCGCGCGGACCGTATCCTGAATAACGGTCAGTGTCCTCAGTCCCAGGAAGTCCATCTTGAGAAGTCCGAGCTCCTCAAGAGTTGTCATCGTATATTGTGTGGTTATCGTACCGTCGCTCGATCTTGAGAGCGGAACGAATTCCTCTGCCGGCGCAGGTGCGATAACGACTCCCGCCGCATGGATCGACGTGTGTCGCGGCAATCCTTCGAGCCTTTTCGACGTATCGATGAGGCTGTGAACGTCTTCCTCCGTCTCATAGGCGTTGCGAAGCTGCGAGTTTACCTCAAGTGCTTTGTCGAGCGTCATGTTGAGCTCCATCGGGATCATCTTCGCGATCCTGTCGGTCTGCGCATATGTCATGTCCATCGCGCGCCCGACATCCCTTATAACGCCTCTCGCCGCAAGCGTACCGAACGTTACGATCTGAACGACTCTGTCATGTCCGTATTTGCGGTTGACGTAATCGATGACCTCAGGCCTGCGCTCATAGCAAAAATCAATGTCTATATCGGGCATCGTCACACGCTCGGGATTGAGGAATCGCTCGAAGAAGAGTGAAAACCTTATGGGATCTATGTTTGTTATCCCCAACGTATATGCCACGACGCTTCCCGCCGCACTACCTCTTCCGGGCCCTACAGCGATCCCGTTCTCGCGTGCAAAATGTATAAAATCCCAAACTATCAGGAAGTAATCGACAAATCCCATGTTGCTGATCGTTTCGAGCTCGAACCTCAGTCGTTCTTCAAGCTCTGCGTATTTCTCGGGCGTTTCTTTACCGTATCGCTCCTTAAGACCTTTTTTACAGAGGCTCTCAAGGTACGAGAAAGGAGTAAAGCCTTCCGGAACATCGAAATGAGGGAGCTTGTACTCGTTGAACTTAAACGTCACATTGCACTTTTCCGCAACTTTCGCGGTATTTTCGATTGCCTCCGGCGCATATGGGAAGAGTTTTCTCATCTCCTCCTCGGATTTCAGGTAGAACTGTCCTCCCTCGTAGCGCATCCTGTCGGTGTCGCTCACTTTTCTCTGCGTCTGGATGCAGAGCAGAACATCATGGGGCTGCGCATCCTCCGCATATGTATAATGGACGTCATTCGTTGCCACAAGAGGTATCCCGGTCTCGTTCGACATCCTGACGAGCTGTTCGTTTACTAACGCCTGCTCGGGGATGCCGTGATCCTGCAGTTCAAGATAAAAGTTGCCTTCCCCGAATATTTCGAGCATCCTCAGAGCGGCTTCTTTGCCTTCGTCATAAAGTCCGCGGCGAAGATAATACGGTATCTCACCGGCAAGGCACGCCGAAAGGGCGATTATCCCTTCGTGAAATTCCCTCAGCAGCTCAAGATCGACACGAGGCTTGTAATAAAAACCTTCCGTAAAACCTCTCGAGACGATCTTCATCAGATTTTTATAGCCGTCGTTATCCTTGGCGAGCAGTATCAGATGCCTGTAACGGTCATCACTCGTGCTTCCCTCTTTCTCAAGTCTCGAACCGGGCGCCACATAAACCTCACACCCGATGATCGGCTTAATACCGACCTCAAGACATTTTTTATAAAAATCTATCACGCCGTACATAACGCCGTGGTCCGTAATGGCAAGCGCATCCTGTCCGAGATCCTTGGCATGACGAACAATCTCCCCTATTTTGGAGGAGCCGTCAAGAAGGCTGTATTCTGTATGGACATGTAAATGTGTAAAAGCCATTTAAAAAACTCCTTTGCGGATCACTCACTCAAGCGTCACTCCCTGTTTTTCCCTCGAGGCACTCACTCAAGCGTCGCTCCCTGTTTTCCCGGGATTCTCACTCAAGCGTCATTCCCTGCTTTCCCGGGATTCTCACTCAAGCTTCGGCCTTGACTTATCGAGGATCTCGGCCGAATCAAAGAAGTAATCCAGTTTTTGGGGTGTCTTTACCATTCTCTCCCCATCCGCATTGATCCTACCCATGCGCATATATTTATCGGTTATCTGTATCCAGTATCTCGAAGCATCAACATTGCAGAAATACCAGAAACCGGCTTTTTTGAGATATTCAAATTTATCGCCCTTATAGCCCCTCCAGTCGCAGATATCGCTTCCGAAGGGGTAGATATACAGATCCGTATCACCGAGGATCGGCTGAACCTCACGTTCCCACTTGTCTGTATCGTATATAACCTTTTCATATGAATTTTTCTTCATATCGGTATGGGTGTAGCTGTGGCTGGCAAACTCCCATCCGTCCGCCTTGATGGCATCGGCGACTGCTGTCGCTGCCTCCTGCTCTTTTTTGAGCTTTGCTGCCTCGTCGGGATTGTTAAGATCGTACATGTGCCATCCCGTATCGTAACCGAGTGCGCCCTCGTATCCTGTCACCGCAAGTATTCCCTTAGCTCCCCTGTATGAAAAATCGGGGTGCTTGAGGAGGAAGTTATCGACTATCGGCAATACGTCATACTCGCCGTACGAAACATTTCCTTCCGTATCGGTGTACTGACATGTGGGTCTGCCGTCTTCTCCTATGACGAGTCTGTCGGCAAATCCGTCATTGTCCATATAGGCGTAATAATTCACATCGTCCTGCGAAAGTACAAAAGGCATCTTGCCCTCAGGCAGGTAAATAGGCTTCTTGCGGAGCTTTTCGACTCCGTCCTCGTCCGTGTAACGCTCAGCGATGTCATGCATGCTGACAAGCACGTACCCTTTTTCGTACAGTGACTCAAGCATGTCCTTAAACTCACCGACCGTTGTCATATATCTGTTGTATCCGACAGGCTGGGAGCTTCCTTTTCTGAAAGCCCTTGCCGTATCGACTATAAGCGAATGCACGAAGAGATGGCTTATCCGGGTATTATCCTCCCATTTCACAAGCTTTTCTTTCTCGGTTTCGTACTCTTTAACCTTGTTCTTGAGCTCTTCGTTCGTTTCATAACCACTGACAGCCTTAAGCTTCTCTATAGCGGCATCATAATCGTACATTGCGGCGTCAAGCTGAGCCTCTTCAACAACAGATCCCGAAAGCGTGGTCTTTATCGTGCTTCCGTCAATATCCTGCGCAAGATCCGGGTTCACAGCCGTATCGCCCGCGCCTGCCGGGCCGCCCGCAACTCCTGTTCCGTCCGTGTTTCCGACTCCCGTTCCGCCTGCGTTTCCTGCTCCCGTTCCGCCTGCGTTTCCTGCTCCGTCCGCAGCTTCCTTACCGAGACCGCTCGCAAAAACGTCACCCACTCCGCTTACGTCTCCTTTTACAACGTAAACGTCCGAACTTTCCGTCGCACTCTCACCCGCACCCGCCTTTTCGCTTCCTGCGCCGCCGGCCTTTTCGCTTCCTGCGCCGCCGGCCTTTCCGGATGCGCCGCCCGCCTTTCCGGATGCGCCGCCCGCCTTTCCGGATGCACCGCCCGAAGAGAAAGTATCACCACCGTCCATCCCCATGGATGTATACGGAGTCTTTGGCATAAGTATAACGATCGCCAGTACAAGTATGACCGCAATTTCTCCCAAGATAATAAGAATTCTGATCCTGTTTTTGCTCATAATTCCTCTTTCTCTGTCGATACAGAATAATATCACACAAATATATATTATTGCAATATATATTTTTTCTTTATTCATATTTTTTGATCGGGCAATTTGCGGATCCCCGGCATTTGACCGGCCGAAAAATCCAAATTTTTGTCCTATTATCATTATAGTATAATTCCGCATCATTACCACAAAAAAATATTTTTCTGCGTATGTTACGGTCAGTCCGGAAAGTCTCCCCAAAAGCAAAAAACACCGCCCTTTTCGGGCAGTGCATCGACTTCTGCGACAGTGTTTTCCGCTGTTGCAATATAAGCGTTTGATTTTTCCTGCATTATTTCCACGTCTGCGGTATAAGCGTTATGTCGTTCTCCTTATTCAAAGAATGCACTCATACTTTTTAATGCGTCATTCTCATCCGAACCGTCAACACTTAAGGTTATCTTGTCATTTGATTCAAGTGCTTTTTTCATGATCCCCACAAAGGTCATCATTCCCATAATACTCTTTGCGTTAACGTTCTTGTCCTTGTATTCGAAAAATATAGAGCTCGAAAATCTGCTCGCTTCCTGAACAAGCTTGGCAATGGGATGTTTTTCGGGTTCCTTGGTGATATTGATCTGCATTTCCTTACGAAGCATTTTTCTCTCCTCTTAAGACGCTTCTCATCGTCTTTCTTGATTATTCCTTAGTTTTTCGGCCATATCGCAAAGCTTCCTGAGCCTGTGATTTATTCCTGACCTGCTTACCGACGCCGGATACAGCTCGGCAAGCTCCGAAAGCGATACTTCAGGATGTTCGAGTCTCAGACCGGCAGTCATCTTGAGTTCTTCGGGAAGCTCGTCAAATCCCGGCTGCGATGCAAGAAATCTGATGTCCTCCACCTGCTTTGATGCCGCCCTCACGGTCTTCTCAATATTTGCCGTCTCGCAGTTGACGCGGCGGTTCACATCGTTCCTTACCTCTTTGACGATCCTGATGTTTTCAAGCTCCATCAGTGCAACATGCGCATCGGCGAGTGTGAGCAGCATCGCGATGATCTCGCTGTCCTTGACATAAAGAACATGCGCTTTTTTCCGCATCACCGTTCCGACTTCAACCGAAAGCGAAGCCAAAACCTCTTTAAGCATCTCTGCCTGAGCCTCATTTTTCAGTACAAACTCGAGATGGTAATCCTTTTCGGGATTCGAAAGTGATCCGCAAGCCAGGAAAGCACCGCGCACGAACGCTCTTTTACAGCACGTCTGCGTGCAAACCATCATCCCGGGCACAGTATCGTTTCGCAAAGTATTATGTATATTTTGTCCCTGCTTGTCAACAGAAAAAAACGGACCATCATTTTTTTTCATCTTGATCGTGACCAAAATATCGTTCATTTCCTGCTTTGTGCAAAGAAGCGAAAGGACTCCGCGCCGCCCATCTTTTCCGCCGCGCTCGCTTCCCGTCTCTTCGGGGAGATTATATTTAAATATCTTGGATATAAGCGTTTTGGCTTTCATTCCGGCCACGCGGTTTTCAAAACAAAGCGCGTCTTCCCTCATCTCCGAACCGCTCATGCCGACCAGCGCGGCCAGCTCGGCGATCCTGCAATGCCTCGCCTGCGGCAGGACTTTAAAAAGCTCTTCTTTTACCCTGTTTGAAAAAGACACCTGTCTTACCTCCCGGAATTTATGAACCTCGCTTGGGTTTTATCCCCGGTTCCCATGAACCCTTCGCCTCGGTCTCAGGGTTTATTTCCCTGTTCCTATGAACCTAACCTCAGTCTCAAGACGCACGCCGCTGTTTTCGAAAACCTTCTTCCGGACGGCCTCTATAAGCCGGGCGATATCGCTCGAAGTCGCCGTGCCCGTATTTATCACAAATCCGGCATGCTTCTGTGAAACCTGTGCGCCGCCCACGCTAAAGCCCTTCAGCCCCGCATCTTCTATGAGTTTTCCCGCAAAATAACCTTCGGGACGTTTAAAGGTACTGCCCGCACTCGGGAATTCAAGAGGCTGCTTTTCTCTTCTTTTTGCCCCGAGCTCGTCCATCATCGCATAAATGCTCTCCTGCTCGCCCTTTGCGAGCTTAAAAGTCGCTTCGAGAACAACGAGCTTTCTTTCCGGAATCACGCTGTGCCTGTAGCCGAGCTCAAGCTCGTCGCAAGTCATTTCGAACACCTGCATACCGTCTTCGCTCATCACTTTAACGCCCATGAGTGAATCCTTCACTTCTCCTCCGTACGCGCCGGCATTCATAACGACCGCGCCGCCAACGCTTCCGGGGATCCCTCTCGCAAATTCAAGTCCCGTAAGACTCTTCTTTGCGCATTCGATCGCAAGCGAAGAAAGAAGTGCTCCCGCTCCCGCCTTAACGATACAGGTATTTTCGTCAGCTTCGATCGTTTTGAGGCCCGACGTAAGTATGATCACGCCTTCGTACCCCTCGTCGGGAGCAAGCACATTTGTCCCGTTTCCGAGAATGTAAAAGGGAACACCTTCCCGTTTACATACCGTAAGGAGTTCCCCAAGCTCTTCAGTTGTTTCGGGGTAAGCCCCGACTTGCGCGCATCCGCCCGTTCTGAATGAAGTACACGTTGAAAGCGGCAGGTTTTCCCTGATCTTTAACCGGGGGATCTTCTCCCCCAGCAAAACACCTATATTGTTCATTTTTTCTCCGTCCCGTTTCTTACTTTCCGTATGCATCGAGTGCGCTGTATGCCGCGCCCCAGATTCCCGCATCGTTACCGAGCGTTGCGAGCTCAAACTCCGCATTTCTGAGAACGTTCATGTTCTCGGGAACGTAATATTTCTTAATGTTGTCGGTAATGATAGGGCCTGCTTTTGAAACGCCGCCGCCTATGATGAACACTTCGGGATCTACGGCTGCCGCTATTCCCGAAAATGCCTGTGCAAGGTACCTGCACATTGTCTCAACCGCTTCGATTGCGAGCATGTCGCCGCCCTTTGCCGCGTCAAACACTATCTTTGCTGAAAGAGTGTCTGCTCTGAGGCTCGTCTCTATCTTTCCTTGTGCGATCAGCTTTCTCGTAACCCTGCAAAGTCCCGTTGCCGAAGCATATTGCTCGAGATGTCCTCTGCAACCGCAACCGCACTGATCCTCTTCGTCAGGCTCAACGAAGATATGTCCGATTTCGCCTCCGCCGCCGTGAGTACCGCTGATAACCTTTCCGTCAACGATGATTCCGCCGCCGACACCTGTTCCGAGTGTTACAAACACGAGATTCTTAAATCCCTTCGCAGTTCCCTGCCACATCTCTCCGAGAGCTGCCGCATTCGCATCGTTAAGTGCCGTGCAGTTGATCCCGGTAAGCTCTTTCATCCTGTCCGCAACGTTAAATATTCCCCATCCGAGATTCGGACACCTCATGACCGTTCCGTCCGATTTTACGGGTCCGGGAACTCCGACGCCCATACCGATCACGTCTTCCTTTGCGATCCCGCGCTCACTGAGCGTTTCTTTTACGGTCTTCGCGATATCCTCAGGAACATTTTCTCCCCCGTTGCTCCTGTCTGTCCTGATCTCCCATTTATGTGCGAGTTTTCCCTCCCTTGTAAAAATTCCGAGTTTTACGGTAGTTCCTCCAATATCTGTACCGACAATATATTTGCTCATTCCCAATGCTCCTTATTCGTACTCATATTTTTCTCCCATTTACACCCTCAAAGCTGAATTCCTGTGCCTCCGAATGCTCTCTGGTAGAGCTCTTTGGCGGCATCGTACCCCATCTTCTTCTGTCTGCAGTTAACCGCTGCCGACTCACAGATTATCGCAAGGTTACGTCCGGGTCTTATCGGAATATTGTGGCAGACCACGTTGTTTCCGAGGAAGTTCACATAATGCTCCTCAAGCCCCATTCTGTCGTATTCCTTGTCTCTGTCCCACTCTTCGAGATTGATCACAAGATCGATCTGCTGCGTATTCTTAACACATTCAACACCAAAAAGCGCTTTAACGTTTATAATGCCTATACCCCTAAGCTCAATGAAATGCCTCGTAACCTCGGGCGCCATACCTATAAGCGTGTCGTCGCTGACCTTCTTTATCACGACCGCGTCGTCGCTCACAAGACGGTGTCCGCGCTTGATAAGCTCGAGCGCAGCCTCGCTCTTACCTATCCCGCTCTCACCCGTGATGAGGATTCCCTCGCCGTAAACATCGACAAGCACTCCGTGGATCGTCATGCTCGGAGCAAGCTGGACATTGAGCCATCTGATTATCTCAGCCATAAAGCTCGAAGTTGACTTGTCCGTCCGCATGATCGCAACACCCTGTCTTGTTGCTTCTTCGATTATCTCTTCCTCAACATCGAAGCCTCTGCAATACACCACGCAAGGGATACCGAGTCCGAGGACCTTCTTCATCCTTTCGAGTCCGTTCTCGACGCTCTCCATGTATGAGTGCTCAACGTTTCCGATTATCTGGACACGTTCCTTGTCAAAATCTCTCATGAAACCCGCAAGCTGAAGCGCCGGCCTGTTTATATCGGGCTTTGTGATGAAGATTTGGCTTATGTCAACATCGGGCGTAAGATTCTTCAATGAAAATTTATCCACAAGGTCGGTCAAACATACTCTGTCCTGATCTTCCATACTCTCTCTCCTTCTTTTATTCTTAAACTCAGTTATCCTCAGCCGATTTCCCGCTGTCTTTTTCGAATTCATATTTCTCAGCCGGCTTTTCGCTGTCTTTTCGATATTTCAGGCGGGTTCTTACAGCACCAGATAAAGTATCGATCCGAGCGCAACCAGTACATCCGCGAGATTAAAAAATATCCTTTTGAGCGGCGCAACGCTTATGTAGTCTATTACAAATCCATGTCTGATCCTGTCGTAAACGTTGCCGAGTGCTCCCGCGAGAAGCAGAGCCCCTCCCGGTCGTTTGCTCCTGTATGAATCGTCTTTAAGCGTTATGCCGAACAAAAAAACAACGGCCAAAAATGCCACGATGCTAACCGTTACAACAAGACCGCGCTTGTTTTCAAATTTGTTCATCGCAAAACCTTTATTGGTCGTCTTTCTTATAGTGACCTTATTTTTTAGGAAGCTGCTTTTCCCTTCTTTATGGGATGCAGCGATCTTCAGTATTCTGTCTGCCGCAAATCCGACCGCGGCAGTCAAAAACGTCACCGGACAGTTCATACATTTCTTCCTCCGTCAACACTTTTCCACAAGCTCGCTACGGGGTACAAGTTCTGCAAGTCTGCGCATATACGGGGTTCTCCTGAACGAAGGATAATGAACACAAACCTTCCCGTTCCCCGCTTTATTCTCCAGCCTCTTTTCAAGAAGCTTCATGTCGGGATCATAAACGATAAACACATTCGGCTCGCTAAGGAGCTGAACGTCCGTAAACGCACAATACAGCTTTATCACGTTCATGTCGCTCTCATATATGGTTATCCTGCCTGAAGGTGCAAGATTTAACAGCTCCACGGCATGATATCCGAGCCCGAGCCCTACGATATCGTATGCTGTCGTATCTTTGTCATACCATGATCCGGCCAGCATAAAGCTTTCCATGACAACTCTCATGTTTGTATGAAGATAGATGCTTTCCGTGTTGTTGTCGATCGCCTCATTTTCAAGGACACGTCTTTTGTTGTCGCTCATATCCTTCGGAGAAACAGGCTTGAGCGGTGCTTTTAATGTCATCATACCGGATGATGTAAATTCCACCGTATATCCGAGTGAAAGGAGCTGTTCGGGAGCCATCGCCTCTTCAAGAAGCGCATTACGGTTTACCCTGAACCTTTCACGCTCGTCCTCATGAACCGCAAATGCCTTCGTACCGGGCTTTGCAAGATCCTTCACGTCGGAATCGTAGCGAAGCATGGAAACATCAAGCTTGGCGCGCATGGTCTTTATGTTTTTCGCATATGTCTCCGCGTCAAACACGAGGAGATCTTCCCTTTTTACGATAAGTTCCTGTACCGAACAGATAAACGGGACAAGCTGCATCTCGTAAAGATCGGCAAGAAGAGTATAATCGCGTGATTTCTTGGCATCAAGAAGTTTTCCGAGCATATCCTCGATAGCTTCCGTGGGAAAATCAGAAAAATAATCCCTGTCTCCGATCACTGCCTTGCATAATCCGCTGATGCCGTCACCGGTAAGGGATATCATCTCGAGAGCCCTGTCATACATACTCATGCGAAAACAGCATATGGCTCTGTCCACATATGCCAGAAGCTTTATATCAGATAGAAAAATACCATGCAATTTATTGTTCATAAGTCAGTCACCCATCATCCTGCGTTTCTCGGCAAGCTGTTTGAATGCGACGTACTGAGACAACGCCTGCGGAGGATTTACCACGATACACCCGACCTCGATCCTTCCGTTAGCCAAAACTCGCGTACGAACTTGTTTGCACTCCAAAGAAAAACGATATTTGCCATTCTCGTCCGTAAAATAGACGATCATTCTTCGACCGTTTTCAAAACCGGCCACGTTTTCGACGATCAAGCCCAGGCCATTGTTACTTACATCTCTGACAATGACGCCGACTCTTTCAGCCCCGAAATGCTCCGCTTTCCCCTCTATGCCGACATACTGCCTATAATCCCTGCGTCGGTTAACCTCTTCTCCCTCACCGTTTATATACACAACATGGCAAAGCTTCTTTTTCTTATAATAACCCGCTTTGATCTCGATATCTTTCCATACGACCATCTTACCAATCGGCTCATGAAAAATTGAAATACGCTTATTTATACCCGCTATGTTAAAGTTGACCATTTTTCCCTCATAGAGAATCGGCTCGACAACAACCGAATTGTCGAACCTGTCAACAACAGTGGTGGGGAATTCAGTCTCGTTTTCCCCTCGTTTGACCTGGATTAAAAGTGTATTGCCCGCCTCAATGATAGAATGATCCATGGCGTTCCCCCTTACCATGTACGAACCAAAGATGCGCCTACTAAACCCCAGTCTTTACCCTTCTTTTCCTTAACTCATCAGCTAATGAGTCAAGTTAATTATATCACGTAACACGATTCATGTAAAGAAGAGCGTCACCTGACGATGACGCTCTTCCTCTGTATAAATCATACTTTGATCATTATTTTTCGAGACTTCGAAACATTATTTATTGACCGTTCTCTTTACATAAGAAGTATGAAGGATCTCATGTGCCTTATGGCTACCGGGCTTCTCAAGATATTCGGCATAAAGCTTCTTGATCGACTCGTTCTCGTGTGAGAAGCGGATTGTGTTGGCTTCATCGATCGAGTAGAGAGCCTTTGCACGCATAGCGCGGATATCGTTGAAGTTGCGGATGCTTGCGGGAACTCTGGGCTGTCCTCCACCGTTTACACAGCCGCCGGGGCAAGCCATGATCTCGATGAAGTGGTACTGCTTCTCACCTGACTTAACCATGTCAAGAACCTTGCGTGCATTTGCAAGACCTGAAGCAACGGCAACGTTAACCTTAAGACCTGCAACATCGTATGTAGCTTCCTTGATGCCTTCTACACCACGAACTTCCTTGAATTCGATAGGACTTCCGTCCTTCTCGCCGGTAAGCTTGAATACAACGGTACGAAGAGCTGCTTCCATAACACCGCCCGTAGCACCGAAGATAACTGCT
>JAILPE010000106.1 GCA_024699645.1 Lachnospiraceae bacterium | reverse complement strand
TGTTGATAGTGATCTTGCCTGTTCCTGCTGTAAGGAATACTCTGGCAATACTGCTCTTTCTTCTTCCTGTTCCGTAGAACTTTCCTGCTACTTTAGCCACTTCTTTTTCCTCCTTTCAAACGATCAATATTTCTTTGCAGTGTCAATAACGAGTACCTCAGGCTTCTGGCTCTGATGATCATGCTCGGGACCTGCATAGATATAAAGCTTCTTAATGATCTCACGGCCAAGAGCTGCCTTGGGAAGCATGCCCTTAACTGCGAAACGGATTACTTCCTCAGGCTTCTTATCGAGCATCTGACGAAGTGTAGTCTCTCTTACTCCACCCGGATAATCCGAATGGCTGTAGTAGATTTTCTGATCAAGCTTCTTTCCTGTAACCTTGATCTTAGCTGCATTGATAACGATTACATTGTCACCCATATCCATGAAAGGTGTATATGTAGGCTTGTTCTTGCCTCTTAAGATGTTGGCGATAGCTGTGCATAAACGACCAAGCGTCTGACCCTGAGCATCAACCACATACCACTTGCGCTCGATTGATGATGCGCTGGGCATAAATGTCTTTGTGTCCATTTGTGTTCCTCCTTAATCATATTATCCTCATATGCGCTCCGAACGGCTTCCTGTTCTGTCAGAACACCGCCCGTGTCCGCGCCGATTACGCTTTCTTCCGAAAACGCGTACTTTGAAAGTATAAAGGCCGTCTCGGGGAGTGTCAACTCGTTTTTCCCGATTTTGGATCGATTTACAAAAAAAAGATGCAGATTTTGCAGATTTTGCATCTTTTCTTACCGAATTTGCAATTATTTATCTTTTTTATCCATTCGATGTCTTAATTCGCCAATTTACCGGCCGGGAGTCTTGATTCTTATTTCCCCACTGTTCAAGCTTTTTATAATCCCTCACTTAAAGAAGCGGGAGTCTTCGCTCACTGAGACGAATACTCTATTCCCAAAAGTGTCAGGCCCTGAGCCGGAGCTTTTGGACCGCTGACCTTTCTGTCACATGCATCAAGTATTTCCTTTACATGCTCGGGCGGATACATATGATGTCCGACTCTTATAAGCGTTCCGGCAATGATCCTCACCATGTTGTACAGGAAACCGTTTCCGCTTATACGAATGGTGATCAACCTTTGCCCGTCTGCAAGATGCATTCCGCGGATGTCTCCGGTATGTTCTTCAACGCTCAGATCATATACATTTCTGACTGTTGTTTTCGTTTGAGCATGAGCCGAACAAAAACTCGCAAAATCATGCTCGCCGACAAGGAACTGCGCACCGGCCTTCATAGCAACAGTGTCAAGCGGTAAATATACAAAGTGCGAATATCTCCACAGCATCGGATTTGGGTGGTTGCTGTTCAGAATGTTGTATTCATATGTTTTTACGCAGTCCGCATGGCGTGGATGGAAGTCTCCCCTGACCTCATGGCTTTCACTTATCACTATATCTCTCGGAAGTACCCTGTTTAACGCATATGATATCTTGTCAGCCGGTATCCTCGTCTCCGTATCAAAGACTGCAACGTTTCCAAGAGCGTGCACACCCGAATCGGTTCTGCTCGCGCCGGCGATCACTATTTTTTCTCCCAGCAGATCACTAAGAGCCTTATTGATCACTTCCTCGACCGCTGTCCCGTTTGGTTGCATCTGCCAGCCGACATAAGCGGTTCCGTCATATGCAACGGTCATGTAAACCCTTTTCATCCGACTCTCCTTACGGCATGAAGCCCATTCCCACTACAAATCCGATCAACAATATCAGACTCACATAATCTCTTTTTGCAAATTTGAGCGGATGAAGCTTCGTTCTTCCCTTTCCGCCGTGGTAACACCTTGCTTCCATGGCTTCAGCAAGCTCTCCCGCTCTTCTGAACGCCGAAACGAACAAAGGTACAAGGACAGGTATCAACGCTTTTGCACGTTTTAAAATATTCCCGCTTTCAAAATCCGCGCCTCTTGCCTGTTGCGCCTTCATTATCTTATCAGCCTCTTCAAGAAGTATCGGGATAAACCTGAGTGCGATCGACATCATCATTGCAACCTCATGCACAGGTACTTTAAATATTCCGAGAGGTTTAAACAGGCTTTCCATGCCCGCCGTAAGCTGCGACGGCGTTGTAGTATATGTCATCATTCCCGACCCAACCACAAGTAACATAAGCCTTAATACCATAAAAGCCGCATTTATAAGTCCGTTATCCGTTATTTTAAATATCCACCATTCCGCCAACACTTCTCCGGGCGTCAGAAAAATATTAAACAATATCAGAAAGATCATAAGGAACAGCATAGCCTTAAGCCCCTTCGCTATATAGCGAACAGGCACACCGGACAAAACGATTATGACCGTAAGCCATACAAAAGCAGGCAAAAATCCCCAGAATGTGTCAAACAGGAAAAGCGAAATTATATACGCGATAGTCCCTATAAACTTCACTCTCGCATCAAGTCTGTGTATGACAGATTCCGATGGATAATATTGTCCGATCGTGATATCTCTGATCATTGATTACTTCCTCTTTCCTTCAAGCAGCCTCTTTGAAAGCACCTTGACCGCTTCCTCCATAGTGTATATACCGTTATCTTTTATCAGACCGGCATCTTCAAGATCACTCATCAGAAGACTGATCTGCGGTACCGATAGACCTATCTCTTCAAGTTCTTTTCTGTGAGCGAACACTTCACTCACAGTTCCGTCCATGGCGAGCGCGCCGTCATTCATCACCATGATCCTGTCAACATATTCGGCTACATCCTCCATACTGTGTGAAACAAGCACAACGGTTATATTTTCCTCGCGTCTGATACGCGCGATCATGTCAAGAATATCTCTTCTTCCCCTCGGATCAAGACCGGCGGCCGGCTCATCAAGTATCAAAACTCTGGGCTTCATTGCAAGTACGCCTGCTATAGCCACTCTTCTTTTTTGACCACCTGAAAGATCAAACGGTGAAATATCAAGCAAAGAATCGTCTATTCCTACACTCTTTAGTGCCTCAAATGTTCTCAGCTGCACCTGCAATTCGGGGAGTTTCAGATTATTCGGGCCAAATGCCACATCTTTTTCTACTGTGGTCTCAAAAAGCTGATATTCGGGATACTGAAAAACGATCCCGACGTTTTGCCTGAGCGTCTTTCTGTCATATTCCCTGTCCGATATGTCTTTTCCGTCGTAATATATATTGCCGCTGTCACATTTGAGCAGTCCGTTCATATGTTGGATAAGCGTCGATTTTCCCGATCCGGTATGGCCTATAAGCCCTATAAATTCCCCGTCGCGTATATGAAAAGAGACCTCTTTTAAAGCCCTTTTTTCAAAGGACGTTCCTTTTCCGTATATGTGCACAACCTTGTCAAACGTGATGGACATGGTCCTTATCTCCTTATATTTCTGTCTGCTGTTTCCTGTCAGTCTTGTGCTCTTTCAAATGCCTTAACAAATTCTTCTCGAGTGAGAACACAGCCTTCAAGTCCTATTCTTTGGGCAAGCTCCGTTATAACGGGAAGTTCCATTCCGAGACTCTTTAGCTCTTCTCCCTTCGAGAACACCTGCCTCGGCGTTCCTTCCATAACGATCTTTCCTTTTTCGATAACGACTATTCTGTCTGCTCCGACGGTTTCCTCCATATTATGGGTGATCAAAACTATAGTTATTCCGTCTTTTTTATTAAGCTCGTGTGCCGTCTCGATTATCATCCGTCTTCCGACAGGATCGAGCATTGCCGTAGGTTCATCAAAAATGATGCATTCCGGTTTCATTGCAAGTATACCTGCTATGGCCACCTTTTGTTTCTGTCCGCCCGAAAGGCGGTTGGGTGATTCAAGCCTTTTTTTATACAGCCCGACACGTTTAAGCGAATCGTCAACCCTTTTTGTCATCTCTTCAACAGGGATTCCCATATTTTCAGGTCCAAATGCTACATCCTCTTCAACAGTTTCTGCGATTATCTGATTGTCGGGGTTCTGAAATACCATCCCCGCACTTTGCCTGATCTTAAACTGATCGTCAACATTACACGTATCATAGCCTGCTACAAGGACTTTACCCTTCGTCGGACTCAAAAGCGCATTAATATGACGGGCAAGTGTAGATTTACCCGAACCGTTACTTCCGAGTATCGCAATAAACTCTCCCTTCCTAATATGAAGCGAGAGGTCATCGAGTGCGGTTGTAATACCGTCTACGTTGCCTTCTTCATCCCGTCTGATATATTCAAATGTCACATTTTCAAATCTGACCAAAGCCTTGTCCCCTTTAAAAAGCCGTCTTTTTCCTGACCGCTCCATGTTAACATATACACAATTTAAGAGCAACCCCATACTCAAAAAGATGCAGGCCAAAAGCCTGCATCTCTGATCTTTATGAGTTGATTCTGTTTATCAAACAAGCTCAATGATAACTTCCATAGCAGCATCACCTTTACGAGGTCCGATCTTTACGATACGGGTATATCCACCGTTGCGGTTTGTGTACTTGGGAGCAATCTCATCAAAAAGCTTATCGGCAAGATTTACTTTCTTTGAAGCCTTCTTACCTGCATCATCCGAAGGAACTTCGGTAACGTCGTAAAGGTAAGCGTTCATACGTCTTCTTGCTGCAAGTCTTGTAGGCTTGTCTTTCTTAATCTCTTTCTCAATCTCATCAAATACTGTAACTTTCTTGCTGTCAACGACTTCCTTAACTCTCTTGCCGTCTTTGTCCTTACGAGCTACCTTTGATGTAACGGTAACTGTATCGTAATTATCCTTTTCCTTGACTGCAAGCGCAATAAACTTTTCAGCGATCCTGCGGATCTCTTTGGCCTTAGTCTCGGTGGTCACGATCTTTCCGTGATAAAGAAGATTTGTGACCTGGTTTCTGAGCAGTGCCTTTCTCTGGCTGGCGGTTCTGCCAAGTTTTCTATAACCTGCCATTTGTTGTTCCTCCTCTGGAAACGCGGTATTAAACCACATTCTTTATGTGTCATCCGATGCCCTTTCGAGGGGCTCGTCATACTTCAGTGCAACTAATTATTGCTGTTCATCGCCGACATTCAATGAAAGTCCAAGTTCCTTGAGTTTTCCAAGTACTTCTTCAAGTGACTTACGTCCAAGGTTACGAACCTTCATCATATCATCGGGAGTCTTATCGGTAAGCTCGCCTACTGTATTAATGCCTGCGCGCTTGAGACAGTTGAACGAACGAACGGAAAGTTCAAGTTCATCGATGCTCATATCACAGATCTTCTCGGATTTAAGCTCTTCAGTCTTAGCCATAACCTCAACGTCACCGGCGCTGTCCGAAAGATCAATAAATGTCTTCAAATGCTCACTGAGTACCTTAGCTGCAAGGCTGACTGCCTCGTCAGGACCCAATGTTCCGTTAGTCCACACGTCAAGCGTAAGCTTATCAAAGTCAGTCATCTGACCGACACGTGTATTCTCTACTGTCATGTTGACACGCTCAACAGGTGTGTAGATAGAGTCTACAGCGATCACACCGATAGGAAGATCATCTGTCTTGTTCTTATCCGAACTTACATATCCTCTGCCCTTGGTGATCGTCATCTCAATCTCAAGTCTTGCTCCCGAGCCGTTAAGCGTAGCGATAACAAGATCCGGATTGAGGATTTCGATATCCTGATCAGCCTGAATATCTCTTGCCGTAACGACACCCTCTCCTTCAAAATCTATCAGAGCGGTCTTGGGTTCATCTGTTGCGCTGTTGTTCCTGATGGCAAGGTTCTTGATGTTCATGATGATTTCAGTAACATCTTCCTTAACACCCTCAGTCCCACAGAATTCATGAACAACGCCTGCGATCTTTACACTGCTGACAGCAGCTCCGGGAAGTGATGAAAGCATGATCCTGCGGAGTGAATTTCCAAGCGTTGTACCATAACCTCTCTCGAGGGGTTCAACAACAAAACGGCCATATTTCTTATCATCTGAAATTGTAACAATCTCAATTGACGGTTTTTCAAAATCGAACATCTATATGAACCCTCCTTCTTGTAATGGTTGTTATTATTTGGAATATAACTCGACGATAAGCACTTCGTTAACGGGTACGTCGATCTGTTCCCTTGTAGGAGCTTCCTTAACAACACCCGAAAGAGTCTCATGATCAGCTTCAAGCCATCCGGGAACCGATCTTCCACCGGTTACTTCAAGGATGTCCTTATATCTCATTGCTGATTTAAACTTCTCTTTGATCTCGATCTTATCGCCAACCTTTACCTGATAGGAAGGGATGTTAACGCACTGACCGTTAACAAGTACATGTCTGTGACCTACGATCTGACGTGCTTCTTTTCTTGTTCTTCCGTATCCGAGACGGAACATAACATTATCAAGTCTGAGCTCAAGCATAGTCATAAGGTTTTCACCTGCTGTGCCTGTTCTCATCTTCTCTGCCTTAGCAAACATATTTCTGAAGGGCTTCTCAAGTACACCATAGATGAACTTTGCCTTCTGCTTTTCTCTTAACTGTAATCCGTACTCGCTGACCTTTTTGCCGGCTCTGGCGAAAGTCCTGTTCGACTTCTTATCGATACCCAGGAACATAGGCTCGATGCCGAGGGATCTGCACTTCTTTAATACGGGACCCATATCTCTAGCCATATCTTTAATCCTCCAATTTGAATGCGGTCATTTTACCGCATGAGTCTCCTTGCCTAAAACTAATAAATATATTAGTTTTATCTATCATCAAACTCTTCTGCGCTTGGGCGGTCTGCATCCGTTATGAGGAACGGGTGTAACGTCCTTAATGCTGGTTACGTCTATACCGCATGCCTGAAGTGCACGAATTGCTGCCTCACGTCCCGAACCGGGTCCCTTGACCATAACATCAACAGACTTAAGTCCATGAACAACTGCTGCCTTAGCTGCTGTCTCGGCTGCCATCTGAGCTGCATAAGGAGTAGACTTCTTTGATCCTCTGAAGCCGAGTCCGCCTGCGCTTGCCCATGAAATAGCATTGCCTTCCGCATCTGTAAGAGTAACGATAGTATTATTGAACGAGGACTGGATATGTGCCTGTCCACGGTCTATATTTTTCTTGACACGCTTTTTAGTTACTTTCTTAGCGCTTGTCTTTGCTGCTGCCATCTTAGACTTCCTCCTTAATTATTTCTTCTTGTTCGCAACGGTACGCTTAGGACCTTTTCTTGTCCTTGCGTTGTTCTTGGTGTTCTGTCCACGGACAGGAAGACCTTTTCTGTGACGGATGCCTCTATAGCAACCAATTTCCTGAAGCCTCTTGATATTAAGAGCGGTTTCACGTCTTAAATCACCTTCTACCATATAATGTCCGTCAATGACATCACGAATTCTTCCGACCTCATCATCTGTAAGATCACGAACTCTGGTATCGGGATTAACATTTGCTTTAGCAAGAATCTTATTCGAGCTTACTCTGCCTATACCAAAAATATAGGTAAGGCCGATTTCTACACGCTTATCTCTAGGTAAATCAACACCACTGATACGAGCCATACGCGTTTACACCTCCGTTTGATATGTGTTATGTTTGCACCTTTTGCAAACAGTTACCGAGCACATGCGACGCACATGCTTTTTCGATTCAAACCGGGCTACCCCAACCTGAATCGTATTTTTCAGCCGCTTTAAATCGTGCGTTGCAGGTCTTTTGACCACAGATCTCATGATCTGCCGCAACGAAGGCACTCCGGGTGATGATGACACCCTCTGCCTTAGGTACTGAGCCCATCACGGGTTGATACCCACAATATCACAACTTTTGTCCGAACCGTCTTATCATATTTTCGAACGTTGCAACACAAAAAGCAAGAACTATATATCGAGAAGCCCCTGTTTCGGAATCGGATCGCATTTTGCATTCCGTTAATTCTCAGATATCAGGGACCGATACTATCAGCCTTGTCTTTGTTTGTGTCTTGGGTTCTCACAGATGATCCGGATCGAACCTTTGCGCTTAATGACCTTGCACTTCTCGCAGATCGGTTTCACGGAAGATCTAACCTTCATAGTGACACTCCTTTCTCTTTAGATGCGGTCATAACCGCCTCTTTTCCTATTTTCGACACCTTCCCGAATGCTCCGGTGCCACACTTTCGGTCCGAATGGGCATAATCGTAGCCCGTAAAAAAGCAGACCGACATATAATATAACACGTCAGTCCGCTATTTGCAAGCAATTTTTTAAAATCATTCCCGATAATCGTCAATGATTTTTTTGGATCGGAATTATTTATCTCTCCAAATAATCCTTCCCTTTGTAAGATCGTAAGGTGAAAGCTCAAGGGTGACCTTGTCGCCGGGTACGATCTTAATGAAGTTCATTCGGAGCTTACCGCTTATGTGTGCGAGAACTCGGTGACCATTCTCGAGTTCTACTCTAAACATCGTGTTTGGAAGCTTTTCAATGACTGTACCTTCAATTTCCACTACATCACTCTTTGACATATGTCCTCCTGTTTTATGCTTTAAAATATCTTAACACTTTAGTTTCCTGCCATATACCTTACATTATATCGGTAAGGATCCACTGTTCAATCAGTTAAAGACAAAATTTCAGGTTCGCCTTCGGTAATAAGTATCGTATTTTCATAATGCGCCGAAAGTGAATGATCCTGCGTTTTAATCGTCCATCCATCGTCAAGGCAAACTATATCGCACCTTCCGGCGTTAACCATCGGTTCAACACAGATCGTCATTCCCGGGATCAGCTTTATGCCTCTTCTCTTCATATGGTAATGAGGGATCTGAGGATCTTCATGCATTTCTCTTCCGATCCCGTGGCCGACAAATTCCCTGACAACAGTGAACCCTGCAGCAACAACATGATCTTCAACCGCACCGGAGATCTCATAGAGATGATTTCCTCCGACAGCATACTTTATTCCTTCAAAGAAGCTCTCTCTGGTCACCCTGATGAGTTTTTCCGCTTCTTCACTGATCTTTCCGCACGGAACCGTCCTTGCGGCGTCAGACTGATATCCTTTGTAGATAACTCCGGCATCCAGGCTCACGATATCGCCTTCCTTAAGGATTATACCCTTCGAAGGAATTCCGTGAATGACAACATCATTCACCGAAACACAGATTGACGCGGGATATCCGTCATAGCCGAGGAATGATGCTTTACATCCAAAACCTCTGATGAATTCAGCCGCCTTTCGATCTATCTCCCAGGTTGATACCCCGGGGACCACTTCCTTTTCAAGAAGTTTGTGAACCTGCGCAAGAATCTTGCCTGCTTCACGCATAAGCTCGATTTCTTTATCCGACTTAATTGTTATCGACATAATATTTCCCTCTCTTCACGCACATCCCAATGTGATGCACGTGTCTAAGTCAAACGTTACCCGGATGTTATTTGTTCTCAATAACCTTAACGATATCTTCGAAAACTTTATTAACATCCTGTGTGCCATCAACCTCTTTAAGTTTTCCGGCCTTCTCGTAATATTCAATGAGGGGCTGTGTCTGGGCATGATATGTATCAAGCCTCTTCTTTACGATTTCGGGTTTGTCGTCATCTCTGATATAAAGCTCTCCGCCGCAGAGATCACATATACCCTCAACCTTTGTGGGGTTGTATTTGATATGGAAAGTACCGCCACATTTAGCACAAGCTCGTCTTCCGGACATTCTGTCGATGATCTTCTCATCAGGAACTTCTACGTTCACAGCATAATCGATCTCATCTTTATTGTCTGCAAGTGCCTTTGTGAGTGCCTCAGCCTGAGGGATGGTTCTGGGGAATCCATCGAGAACATAACCGTTCTTGCAATCAGGCTGCTTGAATCTGTCCATGATAAGCTCAAGTGTGAGTTCATCGGGAACAAGACTACCCTTATCCATATATTCTTTTGCTTTAAGACCGAGGGGTGTTCCCTCTTTTAAATTTGCGCGAAAAATATCACCGGTAGAGATATGAGGTATCTCATACTTTGCAGCGATCTGCTTGGCCTGAGTTCCCTTTCCTGCTCCGGGTGCGCCCAACATTACTATCTTCATATCGATTTTATCCTTATTTAATCAAAATAAGGCGGGGCTCACTGCTTTGCCCCGCCCCCTATAAATCTCTTTACTTGTCAAGGAATCCCTTGTAATGATGTACTGCCATCATTGCTTCAATCGACTTCATCGTTTCAAGGATTACTCCGACAACGATGATAAGCGATGTAGCCGCAAATCCGACGCTAACCCTAAATCCACCGGTGAAGATCAGAGGCAGTATCGCAACGATACTGAGAGCGATCGCACCGACAAAAATGATCTTGTTAAGGATGTCTTTAAGGTATTCTGTTGTAGGTTTTCCGGGTCTGATACCGGGGCAATAACCGCCACTCTTCTTAAGGTTATTTGAAATCTCTATAGGGTTGAATGTAACTGCCGTATAGAAATATGCAAAGAAGCAGATGAGTGCTATGTAAATTAATGCGCCGACACTGTACTTAAACTCACCCCAGTCAGTTACGTTGAACCAGTTCTGCATATTGAGCATGTAAAGGATCTTGTTCCAGAATCCTGTTCTGGCTCCTGTTGAACCGAAGAACGAACTGATGATGATGGGAAACTGCATAAGCGACATCGCAAAGATAACGGGGATAACACCTGAGGTGTTAACCTTGAGCGGAATATTTGACGACGATCCGCCTACCATTCCGCGGCCAGATACCTTCTTTGAGTACTGAACCGGTATTCTTCTTTCAGCATCCTGAAGAAGAACAATGAGAACAACCATTCCGATAAGTACTGCAAGTATCACGATAGCGCTCATAATACCAACGATTACGCTGCTTGCTCCTGTAACAAACTTAGTTACGAGTACATCAAGGTCTCTGGGAAGTCTCGATACGATGTTCACAAGGAGGATGATGGAAATACCGTTTCCAACGCCTCTCTCTGTGATGTTCTCTCCAAGCCACATAAGGAACGATGTACCTGCTGTGAAACCAAGGGAGATGAGCATGATTCCCGTAAATGTATCAGTGTTGATAACACTCTGATTTCCTACACTGAAGCTGTACGCCATAGCGCCGCCTTCAATCAAGGCAAGAGCTATAGTAAGGATCCTTGTGTATTTTGCAATCTTTCTTCTTCCGTCTTCGCCATCCTTCTGAAGCTCTTCGAGTTTCGGGATCGCGATGGTCAAAAGCTGCATAATAATTGATGCGTTGATGTAAGGTGAGATCGAAAGTGCAAAGATTGACATCTGTGAGAACGATCCACCGGTCAGTGTATCAAGGAATCCAAGTTCAAGATTTGCCTGTGAAAGCCAAGCAGAAAACTGCTCAAATGCTATTCCGGGCACAGGGATCATTGAACCGATACGTACGATTACAACACAAAGTATTGTGAAAAGTAATCTCTTTCTGATATCGGGATTCTTGAAAGCATTGATGATCGAATTAATCATATCAGATCACCTCTGCTTTTCCACCAAGAGCCTCGATCTTCTGCTTTGCACAGTCGCTGAAAGCATCGACCTTGACATTGAGCTTCTTGGTTAATTCTCCATTCCCAAGTATCTTGATACCGTCCTTAGGATTGGTGATAATGCCTATATCCATAAGACTTTCAACCGTAACATCTGCTCCGTCTTCAAATCTGTTGAGCATACTAACATTTACGGTGATGATTTCCTTTGTATTTCTGTTACGGAAGCCTCTCTTAGGAATTCTTCTGAAGAAAGGATTCTGACCTCCTTCAAAGCCTGCTCTCGGACGTCCGGAACGTGCCTTCTGACCCTTATGTCCATAGCCTGCAGTCTTACCGTTTCCCGATGCATGACCGCGGCCCTTGCGGAAGTTATCGCTCTTCTTGGAACCGTCAGCGGGTCTTAAATCTGATAAATTCATGATATTTTCTCCTTCTCAGATCATGCGGGATCAACCACATGATTAACTGTAATACACTTGACTATGTATTAGGTGAAATGATGCCTGATTAGAGTTCTTCTGCTTTAACCAGGTGTCTGACCTGATTGATCATTCCCTTTGTTGCTGCATTGTTGGGGAGCTCATTGCTTGAATTAACCTTGCCGAGACCCAGAGCCGCAACAGTCTTTTTATGCTTCGGAAGGGCACTTATAGTAGATTTAACTAAAGTAACCTTAATCTTATCTGCCATTATTTAATCCTCCTCATAATGTGGTTCCGATACCACATATGTATTGTCATAAGCTTACCCGTCACCGGGTGCTCAATGACATCAATCTTTCAGCTGGTCAACGCTGATTCCGCGTGCTGCTGCAACCTGTTCGGGAGTCTTAAGCTGACTGAGTCCGTTAATCGTTGCAAGAACAACGTTCTGCTTATTGTTTGAACCAAGCGACTTAGTACGAATATTCTTAAAACCTGCAAGCTCGAGTACGTTACGTACGGGACCGCCTGCGATGATACCGGTACCATCGGGGCTTCTCTTCATAAGTACTGTAGCGGAACCAAACTTACCGATGAAGTCATGAGGTACACTGCAGTTCTCATCAAGAGGAAGTTCAATGAGCGCTTTGATAGCTGCTTCTTTTCCTTTGCGAATAGCTTCGGGAATTTCAGTGGCCTTTCCGAGACCTGCTCCGACATGTCCCTTCTTGTCACCAACAACAACAAGAGCTGTAAATCTCATGTTACGTCCACCTTTAACAACCTTGGTGACGCGCTTGATGGTTACGACCTTATCCTCTAATTCCAAATTACTCGCATCAACATTTGTACGTTTCATGTGCTGTCTCCTCCTTAGAATTCAAGACCGGCTTCTCTGGCTGCTTCTGCCAGTGCCTGAACCTTACCGTGATATATGAAGCCGCCTCTGTCGAAGACAACTGTCTTGATTCCTTTGTCAAGAGCTTTCTGAGCGATTACCTTGCCGAGGAGCGAAGCTGCCTCAACGTTATCGGTAAACTTAACCTGGCCCTTAACTTCTTTATCAAGCGTTGATGCGGCAACGAGGGTATTACCTACTGTGTCGTCAATGATCTGAGCGTACATATGACTATTGCTTCTGAAAACCGACAAGCGGGGTCTTTCAGGAGTACCGGAGAAACGATTACGAATCTTTAAATGTTTTTTCTCGCGGATTTTTGTTCTGGCTTCCTTCTTAAACATTCTTCATTCCTCCTTATTTCTTACCTGTCTTGCCGGCCTTACGTCTGATCACTTCATCAGCGTACTTGATACCCTTGCCCTTATAAGGCTCAGGTCTTCTCTTTTCTCTGATCTGTGCAGCGAACTGGCCAACTTTTTCTTTATCGATACCCTTTACGATGATCTTGTTCTGACCGTCGCAAACTGTCTCTATACCCTCGGGATCTTCCATGATCACGGGATGTGAATAACCAAGTGTAAGGTTAAGCTTCTTGCCTTCCTTAACAACTCTGTAACCAACACCGTTGATCTCGAGAGCCTTTTCATAGCCTGTCGTAACTCCGACAACCATGTTGTTGATAAGTGTTCTCGTGAGTCCGTGCAAGGACTTCATCTTCTTAAGATCGTTTGGTCTGTTAACGATCACCTGTCCGGCTTCAACTTTGATCTCAAGCTCGGGGGCAAGTGTTCTTGTCAGTGTTCCCTTGGGGCCCTTAACGGTGACCACATTATTTTCTGCTATATCTACGTCTACACCTGCAGGTATAGCGATTGGCATCTTACCTATACGTGACATGCCCGTACCTCCTGATTATTGTAAAAAACTCCATTACCAGATAAAGCAAAGTACTTCGCCGCCTACATTGGCCTTGCGAGCTTCCTTATCTGTAATAACTCCCTTATTTGTGGAAATGATAGCGGTTCCAAGTCCGCCGAGAACCTTGGGAAGCTCCTCTGAATTCGCATAAACACGAAGACCGGGCTTTGAGATTCTCTTAAGACCCGTGAGGATCTTTTCGTTCTTATCTTTTCCGTACTTCAAAGTGATAACGATATCCTTTGCAGGACCTGCGTCAACAACCTCATAGCTCTTGATATAGCCTTCCTTAAGAAGGATTTCTGCTATAGAGATCTTCATCTTCGAAGCAGGAACATTTACTTTTTCATGTTTTGCAGTATTGGCATTACGGATTCTGGTAAGCATATCTGCAATAGGATCGCTCATTGTCATGTTAATTTTCCTCCTTTTTAGAATAACTTACCAACTGGCTTTCTTTACACCCGGGATCTGACCCTTGTATGCGAGCTCGCGGAAGCAAACTCTGCAGATTCCGAACTTGCGAAGTACTGCATGAGGACGACCGCAGATCTTGCAGCGTGTGTATGCTCTGGTTGAGA
Organism: Lachnospiraceae bacterium; assembly: GCA_024699645.1. GTDB lineage: Bacteria > Bacillota > Clostridia > Lachnospirales > Lachnospiraceae > RUG11977. Next base: position 192 of record JAILPE010000106.1, on the reverse strand, counting down.
ACTTAGCGGGACGCTGCTGCTTTAATTTCATCGATAATTTCGCCATGGTTATGATTCCTCCTGTTATTTGGCAAACGGCATGTTGAAGAGCTTTAAGAGCTCACGTGCCTCTTCATCTGTCCTGGCAGTGGTAACGATGCAAACGTCCATACCTCTGACCTTGTCAACCTTGTCATATTCGATTTCAGGGAA
>JAILPE010000098.1 GCA_024699645.1 Lachnospiraceae bacterium | reverse complement strand
CTCGTCACCCGAAAGACCTGCGAAGTCGTTGTCAGCGAGGTACTTGAGCTTGAGCTCATTGGGCTGTCCGATAAGGCCTTCCGTGAAGAAAGGAGAAACAACCGGATCGGCAAGCTCCCAGATCTTTCCGACGGGATCCTTGAATGCGCCGTCACCGTAGATCATAGCCTCCACATTCTTGCCCGTAGCGGCCTTGATGCCGTCACGGATCTTCTCAACAACGCCCTGGCAGTCATTGGGGAAGAGCTTGACTGTTTCCTCGGTAGCCTTGTTGGTTCCGAGAAGACCGAACTTCGAATTGAATCCGCTGCCGTCGACAGACTTGTTAAGGATGTCGTCAAGTCCGTAAACCACCTTGGCACCCGCAGCCTTGAGGAGCCTCTTTGAGCGCTCACGTGTATGGATATCACAGCAAAGAACGCTGTCAGTGTACTTGAGTATCGTGCGGCAATCGTTTGCGAGTATAACCTCAGCTTCGCAGTCCTGACTCTCGATCAAATTCTTGTAGTACTCGATGTAATCAACGCCCGTGAAGGGATGCTTTACGATGCCGAAATAATCGCGGAACTGCTTCTCCGTAAGGATGTCTGTCCAGGGGTTTATACCCTTTTCATCGAGTGAATCAAGGTCTATAAGGTGATTGCCCACTTCGTCCGAAGGATAGGAAAGCATGAGGACGATCTTCTTCGCTCCCCTTGCGATACCCTTAAGGCAGATAGCAAAACGGTTTCGGCTCAGGATCGGGAAGATAAGTCCGATCGTGCTGTCTCCAAACTTGCTCTTTATATCCGTGGCGATCTGGTCGCATGATGCGTAGTTACCCATAGAACGGGCAACAACAGCTTCGGTGACCGCTATGACATCCTTGTCGCGCAGCTCGAAACCGTCCGACTTTGATGCTGCGAGAACGCTGTCTACAACAATCTGTGCTATATCGTCCCCCTGTCTGATGATGGGCGCACGCACGCCGCGTGAAATCGTTCCGATGAGTCTTTCCATACAATCCTCTTTCTGCGTTGCTTATTATATAACGCCTATGTGCAAGCCCCGCACAATCACATAGGCACTCTGCAGAGAATCCCGCAATTTACATATTTCTCTTCATCATTTCAGTGAACTGCCCGGCAACAAGTTACCGAGCTGCCTGCCTCAACCACCACTGCGTGGGCTATCCCAAAAGATACGCACATCCGTCGTGACGGAAAACCTGCCGCCTTATTTTGTGTTCGGATGATAAAGCGTCTTCTTTTGATAAACAGGCTCGCAGGTGAGATTTACACCGAGCTTTCTGAAAGTCGAAACATCAACCTGCGAAAGGATAACGCTCGAATGAACCTCGCAGCCCTTTAACTTTTCTATCTGCTGCATCGCCGTTTCGGCAAGGCTGTCGGTCGCCGCGCATATAGTGAGGGCGATAAGCACCTCATCTGTATGGAGTCTCGGATTTCTGTTCCCGAGATGATTGACTTTAAGGTCCTGTATCGGCTCAATGATAGCCGGTGATATCAGCTCGATGTTGTCATCTATTCCGCCGAGTTCCTTAAGCGCGTTAAGAAGCATCGCAGACGAAGCGCCGAGCAGAGAACTTGTCTTTCCCATAACCACTTTGCCGCCCGGAAGCTCGATCGCTGCCGCGGGGGCACCGGTTTCTTCGGCTTTTTTTAGAGCCGCTGCGATCACGGGGCGATCCGCCGTCGTGATACCGGCCTGTTTCATGATAAGCTCGATCTTGAGTACCTGCTCCGTAGCTCCGGGTTCCTGATTTCTCTCAAGCAATCGTGCATTGTAATATCTTCTGATTATTTCGAGATTTGCCGCTTTTCTGACCGCATCGTCATCGAAGATGCAGTAACCGGCCATATTAACACCCATATCCGTGGGCGACTTATACGGTGACTCCCCGAGTATGTTCTCGAACATCGCACTCAGTACGGGGAATACCTCAACATCTCTGTTGTAATTTACGGTAGTCGTATTATACGCCTCTAGATGGAAGGGATCGATCATATTGACATCGTCAAGATCCGCGGTTGCCGCCTCATATGCAAGGTTAACGGGATGCTTGAGCGGCAGGTTCCAGATGGGGAATGTCTCAAATTTGGCATATCCTGCTTTTACGCCGCGCTTATTCTCATGGTAAAGCTGCGAAAGACATGTGGCCATCTTTCCGCTTCCCGGTCCGGGAGCCGTAACAACGATAAGAGACCTCTGGGTTTCGACATATTCGTTCTTACCGAAGCCTTCATCGCTTACGATAAGAGGAATATTGGCGGGATAACCCGGGATTGTATAATGCCTGTACACTTTAAGTCCAAGCTTCTCGAGCTTTTCCTTATAATTTATAACGGAAGGCTTGTCGGTATAACGCGTGAGCACAACGCTTCCGACATAAAGGCCGTATCCCCTGAATGCATCGATAAGGCGAAGAACGTCCATATCGTAAGTGATCCCGAGATCGCCTCTGACCTTGTTTTTCTCAATATCGGAAGCATTGATCGCGATAACGATCTCTGCCTGATCCTTGAGCTGGACAAGCATATTGATCTTCGAGTCGGGTTTAAATCCCGGAAGTACACGGGAAGCATGAAAATCGTCAAAGAGTTTCCCACCGAATTCAAGGTAGAGTTTTCCGCCGAATCCGGCTATTCTCTCCCTGATCTTTTCAGATTGCATCTTTATATACTTTTCGTTGTCAAATCCTATTCCTGATTTCATGTTGTCCCTCTTATTTCGATCGAATCCTGTATTTTACGGGTCTATCATACTCACAGATAATATGGGTCCGCTCCGCAAAAGACTCTCAAAACAGAACTATTATAGAGAATCACAGTCCTGATTTCAATACTTCAGCCATTCATTTTTCGTAATAAATCAGGTAAAAATACAGTTGAAATTATTTAATGTGTAGGTTATAGTCAAAACTGTGCGAGTTTGCGCATCTCTTTTTTGCGCGCATTAACATACCCGCCATACTGCATTTATCTGCTCGACCATAAATCGGCGTTACTGTGAAACAGCGTCTTTAAACAGGAGAAACAAATGGACATTTACGACATATTGCAACTGATCGGTGGAATCGGACTTTTCCTTTACGGAATGAAATACGTGGGTTCTTCTCTCGAACATCTTGCCGGAGCACAACTTGAAAAAACACTCGAGAAAATGACCGACAAGCGTTATAAAGGATTTTCCTTCGGTGTTCTTGTTACTGCCGTTGTCCAAAGCTCATCCGCTACAACGATCATGCTTGTCGGTTTTGCAAACGCAGGGATCATGAAACTCGTTCAGGCGATCCCCGTTCTCCTTGGTGCCAATATCGGAACGACCGTAACC
>JAILPE010000095.1 GCA_024699645.1 Lachnospiraceae bacterium | reverse complement strand
TTGACGATGCGGATAAAATCGAGGCTCTTGATGCGGGTGCCGATGATTATCTCACAAAGCCATTCTCGGTCGAAGAGCTTTTGGCACGCCTGAGGGCAACGCTCAGGAGAATGGTACTCACGAGCAGCGCAAGCACCGGCGATCATCCGACCTATACAAACGGAAAGCTTATGATCGACTATTCGGCCGGTTGCGCATATATCGACGGGGAGGAGCTCAGACTTACCCCAATGGAATACAAGCTGCTCTGCCTGCTTGCAAAAAATACCGGAAAAGTACTTACGCACACATATATAACGCAGAATATCTGGGGGCGAAGCTGGGACAATGACATTGCGTCACTGCGCGTTTATATGACAACACTCAGAAAAAAGATAGAGAGTCTGCCGGGATCGCCAAACTTCATCCAGACCCATATCGGTATAGGATACAGGATGCTTAAAGTGGATTGATGACACGGAAATCTTATTCAAGCCACCCGATATACGGGTCGGGATCGATGTAGACTCCGTTCGAAACCACCGCAAAGTGGAGATGAGGACCCGTGGAAACTCCCGTGGAGCCGCACAGTGCGAGCGTCTGACCTTGCAGAACGTGATCGCCCTCGGCAACAAGGAGTTTTGAGCAGTGACAGTAAACTGTCATAAAACCGTTACCGTGATCTATCCTGACATAATTGCCGCCGGAAGAGTTGTAGCTTGCGGCAACAACGTCGCCTGCAAGAACCGCGACAATGGGCGCGCCGAAAGCGCCTCCGATATCCCAACCCTTGTGGTAAGTTGAAGCGCCCTTTGTGGGTGCTTTTCTGTATCCGAACTTGGAGAAAGTGCTGTGATCACCGGGGAGCGGCCATATCATGTTGAAAGGATCGGATTCCTCTTTTAAAACGATATTGGCATATTCTTCGGAGTAATCTTTTAACTCAACCGCAGCGGCAGCGGCATCTTCACGGCGCTTACGTGCTTCGGCTTCTTTACGGAGACGTTCTTCCTCTTCTTTACGTTTACGTTCTTCCTCGGCAACACGTTTTTCTTCGTCTTCAATGATCTGCTCGATGTTTTCTTCTTCGGATGCGATCTTGTCGATATAATCGAAGAGCAGCTCGTCAGCGATCCCAAGCTCCTGCGTAACCTTCTCAATCTCCTGTTGCTTGAGTTCCATGAGCTCTTCGAGTGTACCCTGTTCGACAAGCTCACGCTCTTCCATGTGTTTGAGTTCTTCGAGTGAAACTTCAAGCAGGGCTTTTTGATCGGCTTCTTCCTGCTCGTACTCCTTGAAATCATCGTAAAGAGCATTGTCATAGTTGTGGATCTGGGACATATATTCAACGTTGTTAAGCAGGTCTGAAACACTCGATGATTCGAGCATTACGTCAAGTATTGTGGGTTCACCGTTTTCGTAAAGGTACTTGACCCTTGCCTTCATGGTCTCGTATTGTTTCTCTTTTCTGGCTGTGGCTTTTTTGAGAGCCTTTTTTGTCTTGTTTAATTTTTTGGTGGTCTTTTCGATGTCCTGCTGAAGTTCGAAAAGCTTCAGTGAAATGTCGTTGAGTGAAAGGTCGAGTTCCATGATATAGGATTCGATATCTGCCTTTTTCTCTTTGAATTCCGCAACAACCTTTTCGGCTTCTTTACGTGCTTCCTCGTATTCCTGTTTTTTCTCTTTGGCTTCTTTAAGCTTTTTCTCATAAGCGGCCTTGGCATCCGAGGAGGCATCCGCACGGCTCTCTGACAGGGGCGCAAAGAAACTCAAAAAGAGCGCCGCCATGATCAGCATGGCAGAGATCCTTGAAAAAATACATTTCTGCTTCATTGTGCGCCTCCGTAATTTATTATTCCTTTACAGCAATCTTTTTGAGCTGTCTTCTGAGTGTCAGATTACTTCCGATAAGTCCGATACCGATACCTATTGCGGCAGTTACGGGGATCAGAACCTTCATAACTTCGTTTTTATCGAGGAACGAGACAAGGTTAAATACCGAAGAGAATTTCTCGGTAAGCAGTGTTGTCATATTGTCGTAGAAAAAGAAGAATATGGCTGATGGGATTCCTGCACCGAACAGTCCGATAAGCATACCTTCAACGATAAACGGTATCCTGATAAAGATATCTGTTGCCCCGATAAGCTTCATGATCGAGATCTCTTGTTTACGTACCGAAACACCGGTGGAAATAGTGATGCTTATGAGGAAAATGGCAACAAGCAGAAGTACGACGATTATGATAATGGAAACTGTTGCGAGTACGGTATTTATACCTGTCAGTCCTTCGGAAATCTCGGTTGTATCATTGATCTTTCTGACACCTTCGAGGCCTGACGCATATACTACGAGATTTTTTTGCATTTCCGGATCGTTTAAGTAGACCGTAAACGAAGAAGAGTCTTTAAGGGGATTGTCGTTGCCGAAGGTTTCGATCATTTCGGGCGAGAGCTTCTCAGCTTTGTAGCTTTCCCAGGCTTCTTCGGCCGATGTGTATGTGACGGAGCTTACTTCTGCTCTTTTTCTTAATTTATTGCCGATCTCTTCAATCTCTTCGTCGCTTATACCTTCGTCAAAGAATACGGTCAGACCGACGTTGTTTTCGGCTTCTCTGACCATATGGTTGAAGTTCGCGAGAACTATATAAAAAATACCGAAGAGAAAAAGGCAGGCAGCCATGGTGGCTATTGAAGCGAGTGAAAACATCCTGTTTCTTGCAAGCCCCGCAAAGCCCTGGCCGATGCCGTAAAAGAAAGTCGAGATCCTACGCATGTGAATAACCGCCTTTCTTATCGCTCTTTAATACACCCTTGTTGAGGGTGATGACTCTTTTTTGCATCATGTCGACTATCTCTTTGTTATGAGTGACGACAACAACCGTAGTACCTCTTCTGTTAACTTCCTCAAGGAGTCTCATGATCTCAAGCGAATTTTTGGGATCGAGGTTTCCCGTGGGCTCGTCCGCAAGAAGCATAACAGGATTGTTTACGAGCGCTCTCGCAAGTGCGACACGCTGCTGCTCGCCGCCCGAAAGCTCGTCCGGATAGCTCTTGTATTTATCGGCGAGTCCGACAATCGAAAGGATCCTCGGAACGTCACGCTCGATCTGCTTGCGGGGAACCTGCGTAACGCGCTGCGCGAAGGCAACGTTTTCATATACATTGCGGTCTTTGAGCAAACGGAAATCCTGAAATACCACGCCGATGCTCCTGCGCAGTTTACACACACCGCGGGAACGCATCCTGCAGATGTTTCGCCCGTTTACCATTATGATACCCGAAGTGGGAGTGATCTCACGGAGGAGAAGTTTGATAAGGGTAGACTTGCCCGAACCGCTGCTCCCGACGATAAAGACAAATTCGCCTTTTCGTATCTGCAGGGAGAGGTTCTTAACGGCATGGAGGCCGTCAACGTAGTCTTTTGTAACATTCTCACATAGAATTACCGGCGGGTCGATTATCTCGGTCTCCGCCCTGTATAGATCAAATCTGTCCATTATTGTCCTCTTTGGGGTTCTTGTTTTAGCGTCATGACCGCGCCTCAAACTTTCGCGGCACTCGGTTCTACATAAATATTATCACAGAATAGAGTCAGAAGAGCAACAGACAATTTGAACAATTGTTAAGAGAGTAAGATTGGACTCGGAGTATTGAAAAAGTTGACACATATGCCATAAAATGGATAATCGCTATGGGTGATGCGGATAATCCATGGAGGAAACGTATTGTAAGTTGCAGGAGGAAAACGATGTGACGTTTGAAGATGTTTACAATGAGTATTATTCGTATGTGTACAGCATTGAAAACGACGATATAAACAGAGAACCTCACGGACAGGAATATCTTAAGGCAGCTTTTGGCATGATATGGGAGCGTTGTGTATGAGAAACTTTTCGCCGGAAATAACGTGATCAAAGGAACATTTCCGAGGGAGCTTTCCGATGACGAACGTGACAGTGTAAGTGCAGCCGGCGTCGGTCAGCAAAAAGAAGATAAAAAGAGATAAAGATCTGATGATCATCGGGACCCATACCGAAAATGTGTGTTTTTACCGTGAGCCGGAAAAAAGATGCATATAGGCGGTGTGGGTCTTTTTATATTGAAAAAATGGCTTTGAACGCTTATAATCACTCTATGGAATCACCCAAAAATATCAGAAAGGATGCGGATCATGATTAAAGAGTTTAAAAAATTTATCACTCGCGGCAATATGATCGATCTTGCGGTCGGCATGATCATAGGCGCTGCGTTTAACAGTATCGTAACATCGCTTGTTAACGATGTGTTTATGCCTGTTATCAGTCTTATTGTTGGGGATACGGACTTTTCAAATATGTATGTTATTCTCAGCAACCCCGATAATGTTGCTAAGCCCGCTACTCTTGCAGAAGCAAAAGAGCTTGGACTTTCAACACTTAATTACGGTAATTTTATCACAGCCGTTATCCACTTCCTCATCATGGCGATCGTTGTATTCCTTATAGTTAAGACGATCAACAAGATGAACGATATCAGCAAGGGTCTTATTAAGAAGAAGGGTGAGCCCGCTCCCGTTCCCACAACGAAGAAGTGCCCTTACTGCCTTAGCGAGATTCCGATAAAAGCTACAAGATGTCCTCATTGTACTTCTGAGCTTCCCGAAGAAGCAGAAACAGAAGCAAAGGCATAAAGGCTTCGCACCGGCTGAAGGGGAGGAAGGGTGATTGTATCCCGAAGTCAGGGAAACCGGAAGGACAGAAAAATAATCAGTAAGAGGTTTTTTTAATGAACAACATCATCGATGAGATCAAAAGGAGAAGGACTTTTGCGATAATCTCACACCCGGACGCAGGAAAAACGACACTCACGGAAAAACTCCTGTTGTACGGCGGGGCAATTAATCTGGCGGGCTCCGTAAAAGCAAAGAAGACGGCCAGACATGCAGTCTCCGACTGGATGGAGATTGAGAAGGAAAGAGGTATTTCGGTTACATCATCCGTTATGCAGTTTAACTATGACGGATTCTGCATAAACATTCTTGATACACCGGGACATCAGGATTTCTCCGAAGATACTTATCGAACACTCATGGCGGCCGATTCGGCCGTCATGGTCATTGATGGATCTAAGGGCGTTGAGGCCCAGACTATTAAACTTTTTAAGGTATGTGTCATGAGACATATACCTATCTTTACATTTATAAACAAGATGGACAGAGAGGCCCGCGACACGTACGAGCTTCTCGATGAGATCGAAACGGTCCTCGGGATAAGAACATGCCCGATGGACTGGCCGATAGGTTCGGGCAAGGGATTTAAGGGCGTTTACGACAGGCAGACAAAGCATGTCAACAGATATATCGCTTCGAGTGCCGGCATGAAGACGGTTGAAGGTATCGAAGTGGAGCTTGGCAGCCCTTCTCTTGATGAACTGATCGGAAAAGATGCTCACGAAAGACTCAGGGATGAGATCGAGCTCATCGAAGGCGCGACAGATCCTTTCGATCTCGACAGAGTGAGAAAAGGAGATCTGACTCCCGTATTTTTCGGCTCGGCTCTTAATAATTTCGGAGTTGAGAATTTCCTCCGTTACTTCCTTAAGCTTACACCGCCGCCCCTTTCGCGTGAAACCGCCGAGGGAACGGTCGATCCTTTCGAAGACAGATTCTCGGCCTTTGTATTTAAGATACAGGCCAATATGAACAAGGCACACCGTGACAGGATCGCATTCATGAGGATCGGATCGGGCAGGTTCGATGCTCAAAAAGAAGTATTCCATGTGCAGGGTAATAAAAAGATCAGGCTTTCGCGTCCGCAGCAGCTTATGGCCGAAGAGCGAAAGGGAATCGATGAAGCATACGCGGGTGATATCATCGGCGTATTTGATCCCGGGATCTTTTCGATCGGCGACACTGTCTGCGATCCCTCAAATAAAGTTCGTTACGAAGGAATACCCACATTTGCGCCCGAGCATTTTGCCAAGGTAAGACAGGTAGATACCATGAAGCGCAAGCAGTTTATGAAGGGTATCATGCAGATCGCACAGGAAGGTGCCATTCAGATATTCCAGGAATACAACACCGGTATGGAAGAGATCATCGTAGGCGTTGTCGGCGTACTTCAGTTTGACGTCCTTAAATTCCGTCTTCAATCCGAATACGGAGTTGAGATCGCAATGGAGACACTGCCTTACGAATTCATCAGATGGATCGGCGCTATGCCGGAGAATGTTACCAATGTATCGGATCTTTCCGTTACATCGGACACGAAGAGAGTCAAAGACCTCAAGGGCAATCCGCTTTTGCTCTTTGCACACGCTTGGAGTATCAAAACGGTGCTTGAACGAAACAAGGGACTTGAACTCGTTGAATTCTCGAAGAACTGACAGAGTCGTTTGCCCCGGTGGGGTTCGGCCCCGCAATGAGATAAACGATCCGCGGGAATACGCAGGGATCCGGGAAATATGTAAAACAAACCTGATGTAATATATTAATGTATGACAAATAATAAATTTGAAATAGATATGTGCGAGGGAGCGATCCTTCCGAAGATGCTGAAATTCTCGCTGCCGCTCATGGCATCGGGAATACTGCAACTCCTCTTCAATGCCGCAGACATAATCATTGTCGGAAAGTTTGCGGGGGACGATTCTCTCGGAGCGGTAGGCTGCACGAGCTCGCTGATAAATCTTATCACGAACCTTTTTATAGGTCTGTCGATCGGATCGAACGTTATGGCGGCAAGGCATTACGGCGCCAAACAGGAAGAGCAGCTTTCGAATACCGTACACACTTCGATGGTCGTAGCGGTTGTCGGCGGCATCATCCTTACCGTTATCGGGACCTTGCTTTCGGGTGAGCTCTTAACGCTTATGGGCACACCGGAGGAACAGCTCGGCAAAGCTACCCTTTATCTTAAGATATATTTCGGCGGGATTGTCGCCACGCTTTTATATAATTTCGGCAGCGCTCTGCTGCGCGCGATCGGCGATACAACGCGCCCGATGATATTCCTCGGGATATCCGGAGTTGTGAACGTTATACTCAATATCATCTTTGTCGTTGCCTTTAAGATGGATGTGGCCGGCGTGGCGATCGCAACGGTGATGTCGCAGAGCCTGAGCGCGCTGCTCGTTATCGGATGCCTCATGAAGGAAAAAGGCTCGATAAGGTTGCAACTCCGTAAGCTCAGAGTTGATCTGAAAGAACTTAGGCAGATAATGATCGTAGGACTTCCCGCAGGGATCCAGGGATGCATTTTCTCGTTCTCAAACGTTATAATCCAGTCCTCGGTCAACGGCTTCGGCAATGTGGTCGTTTCGGGAAACTCGGCGGCCATGAATCTCGAGGGCTTTGTATATGTGGCAATGAATTCGTTCCACCATTCAACGTTGTCGTTTATGAGCCAGAACTACGGCGCAGGAAAAGCGGAGAGAATGGGCAAGATACTTCGATGGGGCCTCATATGCGTTATTGTTGCCGGGTTTACGTTAGGGATGTTCGAGGTGATTTTCGGAAGAACGCTGCTCGGGATCTACACAAACAACGAAGCGGTGATAGATGCGGGAATGAAGCGTATCTATTACATTGAAACCTTGTATTTTACATGCGGGATGATGGACGTTATGGTCGGAGCGATGAGAGGACTCGGGTATTCGTTCATGCCCATGATCGTATCTCTTGTCGGTGTTGTCGGAGTGAGGCTTGTGTGGATCGCGCTGGTTTTCAGGCTGCCGCAGTTCCACGTGGTTGAAACGATCTACGTGTCCTATCCGATATCGTGGATAGCAACTTTCCTTGTACATGTCATCACATATTTCGCTGTCCGAAAGCGTGTTATGGCACGGATCGCGGGTAGCCGCTGAGCAGACCGCAGGGAAAAAGCCGCCGGGCAGACCGCAGGGAACGAAGCGGGGCCTGCGGAAAAATGACGGTACGGAAAACAGGGTGACACTCAGGAGACACAGACGATATGGAAAAACTGGTAGTTATCGCCGGAACAAATGCGTCCGGAAAGAGCGACCTTGCGGTCGGGATTGCCCGTGCCGTTGACGGAGAAGTGATTTCCGCCGATTCAAGGCAGGTCTTTCGGGGACTTGATCTGGGCAGCGGTAAGATAAGCCCTGCGGAGATGCAGGGGGTGCCGCACCATTTGATAGATGTGGCTGAGCCCGATACATATTTCTCACTGGCACAGTACCAGAAGCTCGCATACGAGGCGATAGACGGTGCGCTTGCGCGCGGAAAGCGCCCTCTGCTTACGGGGGGAACGGGATTATACATAAATGCCGTCGCAGACGGGTACGAACTCGAACCCGGAGAACCCGTGGCCGATATACGCAGCCGGGTTGAGAATATGAGCTGCGAGGAACTTCTTGAGATCATAAAAAGATCCGATCCGGAAGGTGCGGAAAAACTCGATCCCTGCAACAAGAGGAGACTCGAGAGGGCGGCGGAGAAGGTCATGACGGGGAAGCGGCTTGAGAACCGTGCGAACAAGCGTTATGATACTCTTGTCCTCGGGATAACGTGGCCGAGACAGGAGCTTTATGATAGGATAGAGGTACGTTTGAAGCGCAGGCTTGAGGAAAACATGATCGGTGAGGTCGAGGGTCTCAGAGCTGCGGGCGTCAGCGACGATTTCCTCTACAGGCTCGGGCTTGAATACAGATATATATTGCTTTACCTGCAGGGAAAGCTGACGTACGAAAAGTTTTACGAGGAGCTTTTTAAGGAGATCCGCCATCTTGCCAAGGAACAGATGACGTGGTTCAGGAAAAGACAGGACATGATCTGGATCGATATGAAGGATGATCCGCTCGGTAAAGCCCTTGAACATATAGAAAGATTCATGAAGTGAAGGCAGACGCAGAAATGAACCGAAGGGATGGGTAAAGCAAGAATCCCTGAATGAAGGAATGAACTGAAGAGATGAATCGAAGAGATTAACCGAAGGAATATATATAAAAGAGTATCCGGCGGGAAAAGCAGAGGATCGAAAGGAAGCAAAACATGAGACTTATTATCGTGACGGGCATGAGCGGCTCGGGTAAGACAAAGGCACTCGATATCCTGGAGGATAACGGGTACTATTGCCTGGACAATCTTCCCGTTAAGATTTTGCCTGAGTTTATGAATCTGATCCTCCGGCTCGACGACTTTTCAAATAAAGTCTGCATTACCGTGGATGTGAGAAACACCGAGATGTCGGATGATGCGCTCAATACCCTTAAGTCGCTCTCAAAACTTGTTTCCGTGAAGATCATATTCCTTGATTGTGACAATTCGGTGCTCATGAAGAGATACAAAGAGACGAGACGTCTGCATCCTCTTATGATGACCGACAACAAGCTTGATCTTCAGGGCGCCATAAACAAAGAACGCGAAGTACTTGAACAGATAAGATTGGCTGCCGACTATATTATCGACACATCGCTTTTGACAACCGGAGATCTGAAGGAAAAGATAAACGAGTTCCTTCCGGAAAGTGAAAAACAGGGACTTTCACTTTCGTTTACGGCTTTCGGATATAAATACGGGATACCGGCGGATTGTGATATCGTATTTGATGTAAGATGTCTGCCGAACCCCTTTTATATAGATGAACTCAAAACCAAGACAGGTCAGGATTATGAAGTCAGGAACTATGTCATGTCCTGCCCGGAATCTCAGGAATTGTTTGACAGGATTATAGCATACCTTGACTGTGCGATCCCCATGTATGAGCATGAGGGAAGGTCTCAGCTTGTTGTGGGACTCGGTTGCACGGGAGGACAGCACAGATCGCTCACTTTTGCGATACTTCTCGCAGAGAAATATAAAGAAAAAGGATATATGGCAAGCGCGTTTGCAAGAGACAGCGAACGTAATGTAAAAAAGTACTTGTAATGGAACAGCAAACGCAATATGAAAGAGTACTTGCAAAGGGACAGAGAAAAGTGTCGGTGCATTATGCACCTGCGGCATCAGGAAAGATCTTAAGAGGTGATCGGATGGAAGATACCGTAAAGAACGAACTCCTTAATTTTACGTATAAGACTTTTACCGAGATGGATGGGTACAAGGCAATCATGGCTGTTTTTGAAAAAGTTGGAACGGCTCTTGATCTTGATGCGCTTCTTACATTCCGGACGAGTGAAACACCGTTCCTGCTTGAAACCGACGATGTGTGGGACAGAGGAGGAAGTTTCGGAGACCGCAAGCTTGTGATGGACTATCGCGACAACGAGAACTGGTTTAAACTCAATCCCTATAAAGAAGAGGCGAGAGTTTACCGGGTTGACGATACTTCGGACAAGACACTTGAAGCCATGAGCAGAGAAATGGTTGAGGCAACCGGAGTGACCGCGTTTGTATCATGCGCGATGTCAAGCGGAAGAGACTACGTCGGAGAACTTGTCTTTTCATATAGACGTGGACCGCGAGAATGGGAAGAATCCGAGATATCGTTTATGAGGGATCTTTCGAGGATCATCTATAAGATAGTGGCGAGAGACAAGAGAAACGAGGCAAGACGGTTCATCCTTGCGGAGGCTGAGAATATGGTCTCTGAGGCGGGAAATGCTACAAGCCAGTTCCTTACAAATATTTCGCACGATCTGCGTGCGCCGATCAATTCGATCACCGGAATGGCGACGATACTGAGACACAATATAGATAATCCCGAGATTGCGGCTCAATGTCTCGATCGACTTGATAAGGCGGTCAGGCAGCTTATGGACAGCATGAGCAGCTGTGTGGACACATCGATAATAGACGGGGACAGTCTTCTTGTCGATATGTCGTGGTTCAAACCCTCTGACCTTGAGGAGGATGTCAGAAAGGTCTACGGGCCTTTGTGCGATGTGAAAAGACAGACGCTTGAATTCGAATATGAGAACGGGATGATCATTTATTCCGATCTCACAAAGATACTCAGGATCCTCGGACACCTCATTTCAAACGCCAGCAGGTATTCGGATGAGGGCGGTAAGATAAAGGTATCGATCTCGATCGACGAAAATACGAGAACAAGGAGCATGATCATGTTCCGCGTACGTGACAACGGTTGCGGTATGGATGAAGAAACGAGAAGATTCATACTTGAGCCGTATAATCCCAATAAAATGAGCAAAAACGCACCACAGGGACTCGGTACGTTTATAGCGAAGCATTTGATAAGGCTTATGCACGGAACGATGGATGTTTTCTCGCAGATCGGCGGAGGAACGGAATTTGCGTTCCTGATCCCCGCACGTATAAATATTGATAAGCCGGTTGAGGTTGCACCCCAAGAAGCGCAGGAACAGAGCGAGATCAATGAAACGTATATCGGCAGAAGAGTATTGATCGCAGAAGACAATGTGCTCATGGGCGAGATAGTGGCCACGATACTCGGATACAGAGGGCTCGATTCGGACAATGCGATAAACGGTCGTGAGGCACTTGATATGTATTTATCCCACAATCCGTTTTATTATGATATGATACTTATGGATATTCAGATGCCGGTCATGGATGGCATCGAAGCAGCAAGAAGGATCAGGGAGAGCAATATGGCTGATGCACAGCTTATACCTATAATCGCTCTTTCTGCCAGCACCTCACGGGGCGAAATAGAACGGGCGGCGAAGGGAGGAATGAATTCGCATCTCCTAAAGCCTGTCGGTGAAAAAGAATTATTTGATACTATCAGTCAGTTTTTGATCTGATTGGGAAAGGAAAAAAGAAACACAGATGAATCGGGTGAAGTCACAGCAGAAAGCTCTTGTGTCCATGCTGTCGGTTTTCATAGCGCTTGTATTAGCTTGCGGGACGATAGGAACAAGAGCCGAAGACAGAGAAACAGATGCTGCGACCAATTCAACAGAATCGGCCGAAGAGAAGATCGAAAAGCCGAAGGTACTGGACAATAACGATGAGACGGTACTTCAGATTCCTGCAGAAGAAAACAAAGACATAAAAGATGAACCCGAAGCTATTGACGGGGACATATCCGGGGGGATTGTCGAAGAGACGGAGAAATCTGATGATATTGTGGAAACATCGGTTATTGAAGGGAAAATGGGAGGGGAGATCGAGGTTGGTTTGACCGAGGAAGAGACCGAGGTCGAGGAAGAAGCTCAGGGATTCAGGCCTGCATATGAACTTGAAGAGGATGAACGCTCCGAGATACCCGCGGGGGTACCTGAAAAGGTCGCCAAACTGCTTGTTACAAGCAAACAATATTATGATGAAACTATAGTCGAGGGTGCAAAGTCGATACCTCTTGAGAGCAACGACGCACGCTACGAGTATATTACGGGAAGTCCGTATAAAGAGTATACAATGGAAGACAGGCCGGAGTGGTATTCGACAGAGGCTACCGCTTATAAGCGTATGTCTGCCTTTGAGGTTCCGTACTGGGTGATCGATAATAACGGAAATCGGACAGCGATGTCCGGAAAGATTACGATCAACGAGGGTCTTGCCGACAGCGTTAAGTGCATATTCAGTGATATCTTTATGCTGGAAGAGCAGTTCCCCGTCAATTATCTTGTCGGATTTATGTACAGAAAGGTCGGCGGTGCCGGACTTGTCGATCTGAGGACTCTGTCGGCACATTCATTCGGTGTGGCGATCGATATCAATAACGGAGATTATGACAATGACCTTTTCGTCGGAAAAGGGAACGATCTACGTGACAAGAGCAACCCCTTCTGTATCTCGGATAATGTTATAGAAGTGTTTAAGGCTTACGGATGGAACTGGGGAGGAGAATTTGAGATATGCACCGATACGATGCATTTTCAGTATTTCGGACTTGATTTCCTCAAGTATGATACGGATGAGCCGTTCCCCATTCTCAGTCCGGGAGAAAAGGCAAAGGCGAAAGTGGTGATAAACATTAGGGAACGTCTTAAAAAGCTCGGATATCTCGAAAAAGCTTCAGGCAGTAAATATGACGACAAACTTGTTGAAGCGGTCAAGAGCTTCCAGAAAGACAACAATCTTGAGCCTGACGGAATAGTCGATTATGAGACGTGGGTTCCGATCATTAATCAAACGCACGATATGTCATACGTGTTCTGACACAAGGAGTAACGGCCCAATGAATAAAAAGAAAAGCGGTAACGAGGTGAAAGAAAATGCAAAGAGGTTAAGGATACCGACCGGCATTATCGTTACCGTTTTCTTTTTGACAACGGTGACCGTCATGGTCCTTATATTTCTGAATTTTCTTACGTCAGTCGATGACCCCGAACAGGAAAAGCTTTATGATAAATACTTTGTTATGATAGTCCCCGAACAGGAATCTTCCTTTTGGAACGAAGTTTATGAAAGTGCGCATCGTGCGGGAGAAGAGAAGGGTATATATGTGGAGTGGCTCGGAAAAAGCATGCTCAGAAAATACTCACGTGAGGATCAGCTGCGGATCGCAATCGCCGAATCCGTTGACGGCATAATAGTCTCTGCGGACGACAGTGAAGAGATGCGTGAATTGATATCACTCGCAACGGATAAAGAGATTCCCGTGGTAACACTCGTTTCGGACTGCCCGTCTTCGGACAGATGCAGCTTTGTCGGGATCAACAACTATAATATAGGTCGTGAATACGGAGACAGGATCGTCAGGGTAGCAAAGATGAAGAAGAGCCCCGGCGATACGATCAAAGTATCGGTCCTTGTAGACGGTTATGCCGAAGAATCGGGACAAAACATCCTTTTCATGGGAATACAGGAAACTGTTGATGCGGCTGTCAGGGCGAATAATACAGGAATGAGGAATGTTGATATCTCGCTTGTTCCGATCGATAATTCAAATACATTTTCAACCCAGGAGGGTGTGAGGAAGATCGTACTCGGCGAGGAATCGCTCGTGCCCGATATAATAGTCTGCCTTTCGGAAACAGAGACCACCGGCGCTTATCAGACCATCGTCGATTACAACAGAGTCGGCGTTATCACCGTGCTCGGTTATCATGATTCGGATGCCATCGTAAATGCCATAGACAGAAATGTTATCGAAGCGACCATATCCATCGATACCGACCAACTCGGAAGCACATGTGTTCAGGCGCTTGCGGAATACACTGAGCTCGGACATACGAGTCAGTACTTTACCGTCGAATCTTTAGTGGTGGATTCCTCCAATGTTTCCGGATATCTTAAGGAGGTGCCGAATGAAAATTAAAGGCCTTCTCCGTAAATTATCCGTAAAGAACAAGATGATCGGTATTTCCGTGCTCGCCAACATAATAATCCTTGTTGTGAATGTTGTTTTGATGTTCGGTATCAATAATCTTTCCGACAGGATGGATATGGTATATAAGGATAATCTGTTCCTTGAAGAACTTATGGATTCGATCTCGGATGTTCACAGCAATATGACAGAGTATCTTAATACCAAGAACAGTGATGTCCTCAGCGATTATTTCAGGAGTGAGCAGGAGCTGAGGGATCTTATGGGTCAGCTTGATGACGATATATCCTCGCTTTCGTTTACCAGAATGGAGAGAAATATCAAGAGGATGTGCGCGGAGTATATCGATGAAGTCAATATGACCATTGAATATAAGCGTGGACGAAACGTAGAAAAATACCGTATCAGATACGAAAACGCATCACGTCTCTATGACTATATCGAATCCTCGATCTACAGTCTGAACAATGAACAGTTTGCCGAGAATTCGGGAAACTACACAAAGCTTCTTTCTGCATTCCGAAGGTTTGAAACGATCAGTAACCTTGTCCTTGTGCTCATCATAATCGGAAACATAATTGTTGTAACGAGGCTTACACTCGCGGTTATCAGGCCCCTCCAGAACCTTACCGAGAAGGCGGGAGAAGTCGGACGCGGAAACTTTGACATACCGCCGCTTAAGGTTGTAAACGATGATGAGGTCGGTGTCGTTACCGAGGCTTTTAATCAAATGACGGTCAGTATCAGGGATTATATCGACAGGCTGAGGGAAAGCTCGGCCGAGGAACGCAGACTTCGGGAAAATGAGCTCCTTATGCAGACGCATCTGAAGGAGGCTCAGCTCAAATATCTGCAGGCCCAGATTAACCCGCACTTCCTTTTCAATACGCTTAATGCAGGGGCTCAGCTCGCAATGATGGAAGGGGCGGACAAAACCAACGGCTATATACAGCACGTTGCAAATTTCTTCCGTTATAATGTCAAGAAGGGATCGGATATAGTTACGATCCGCGAAGAGGTTGAACTTATAGACAATTATATCTATATATTGAACGTCAGATTCAGTGGTGACATAAAGTACGAAAAGAAGCTCGATGAATCCGTTCTCGATACGCCTATGCCGAGCATGATCCTGCAGCCTATCATCGAAAACTGCGTTAATCACGGCATCAGGGAAATCCTGGGGGAAGGTCGCATTAGACTTGAGGTGTTCAGAATAGATGATATCGTCTGCGTGAGCATCAGCGATAACGGCAAGGGACTATCGCAGGAGATGATAAATGATATTCTGAACGGCAACCTGAAACGTGATCCCGGTTCTTCGGGGGGAGGCATCGCACTCGATAACGTTATTGCAAGACTGAGGCTGTTTACGGGAGAAAGTGATCCTTTTTCCATTACCAGTGAAGGTGAAGGGAAAGGAACCCGATTTGATATATATCTGGATGTGTAAAAGAGGTTTGCTATGTATAAGATAATGTTAGCTGATGATGAAGGTATAGTGATCGACTCACTTCGATTCATCATTGAAAAAGAATTCGGGAATGAATGCGAGATAGCTACCGCAAAGACGGGAAGAAGCGTTATTGAGCTTGCGGAAAGCTTCAGACCCGATATTGCGGTTATGGATATTCAAATGCCCGGAATAAACGGTATAGAGGCTATGAGAGAGATCAGGAAAACAAATTCCTCGATCATATTCATTGTAATGTCCGCGTATGATAAATTTGATTATGCGCAGGAAGCCATTAAGCTCGGTGTCCTTGATTATGTTACGAAACCCATGAACAGGGAAAAAATGGTGGCTCTCCTTCATATGGCTATGGATCAGGTATCTGACGAACGAAGGAAGAGGAGTGAGAATCTTATAATCAAAGAAAAGCTTGAAACGGTCGTACCGATCCTTGAGAGCGGTTTGATCTATAACCTGCTGTTTAAAGAGTACTTTGAGGAAGATATTGAAAGCTATAAATCACTTCTCGATATAAAATCGGATTACGCATTTATGATGGTAATTGTCTGCGGTGACGAGCAGGAAGGAAGCCACATGACGAATGCGGCCGGAAGCAGTGTGAGAATGCTCCGTAATTACAGGGATATTCGGGATATTTTAAAGGATACGTTCGAATGCGCGGTGGGAACCGTAATGTCCAACAAGATAGCCGTGCTTGTCTCGCACGGGAACATAAAAATGGATTATAATGACAGAGCGTCTCTGATAGAGAGATGCCGAGAGATCGTTCACATAATAAGGAGAAAGTTCGGTATACGTCTCAGAATCGGAATCGGTGGGGTTTCTTCGATAATCGCGATGTCAGAGTCATATAATCAGGCCATAAAAGCCCTGCTTTTTACAACGGGCAGCGTCGCTCATGCCGACGACCTTCCGATCGGATGCGATTACACGGATGATTATCCCGTTGAGACCGAGGAGAGACTTTTCGAAGAGATCAGAAGGGGAAACAGGGAAGGAGCAGTCAGGGAGGCCGACAGATTTTTCGAGTGGATGAAGGACTCCGATATAAACAACATAAGACTCAAGATCATAGAATTTGTCCTTTTTGCGGAAAAGCTCGCCTATGAAAACGGCGGAATGACTTACAGATTTGAATCGAGGCAGGATTATCTTCCCGAGGTACTTGCAACTGATATGGCGGAGAAGCTCAGAGAATGGTTCCTGCATAAAATCGGCGATGCTTGTGCAAATATTGAGAATAAGCGCGCCGAACGCACGATGAGCGTTGTTGATATGGCAAAGGATTATATCAGAGGAAACTACAGCCGGAACATATCACTTGAGGATGTTTCGAGGGCGGTTGATATAAGCCCGTACTATTTCAGCCGACTCTTCAAAGAGGAAACGGGTGAAAACTTTATCGAATATCTTACCGGGATAAGGATGGAGCATGCGAGAGAGCTTCTTTTGAACCCGGGATACAGCATGAAAGAGATCTGTTCGATGGTAGGTTATCAGGATCCCAATTATTTCAGCAGATCCTTTAAGAAAAATGTGGGTGTGACGCCCACCGAATACAGAGATAACGGCCCGGCAGCGGCATCTTCTTTCGGGGATGGCGGCGAAAAGGGTGAAACAGAGTTTTAGGATGAAAGGAACAGATGATGAAAAGAATCCTCATGATCTTGGTCGCCGTCTGCCTTATGCTCACGGGATGCGACAATACCGAAGTGCCTGTTTTAGAGTCGAATAACGAGACCGACGACACCGTTAAGATAGGGATGAGTTTTGACTCGTTTGTTATCGAGCGTTGGCAAAGAGACAGGGACGTATTTGTTTCCACTGCCAAAGAGCTCGGAGCGGAAGTGAATGTCCAGAGCGCGAACGGCGATGTCGAAAAACAGAAGGAGCAGATAGAGTATTTTATCGAATCCGGTATGGACGTAATCGTTGTTATCTGTATTGATTCCGGCAGCCTTTCGGAGGTTGTGAGTGATGCAAGAAAGTCCGGTATCAAGGTGATCGCATATGACAGACTGCTCAATGATTCATCCGTCGATCTTTATATTTCTTTTGACAATGCCATGGTAGGAAGAATGATGGGTGAAGCTTTGTATGAGAACATGAACGGACAGGTCGGAAGCGTTATGATGCTCGGGGGTTCTCCAAAAGACAACAACGTATCCCTTCTTGAAAAAGGGTTCCTTGAAGTGTGTGAGGAAAAAGGGATGACTGTAAGCGGTCGTATGCATGCAGACAACTGGAAGGCCGAGATAGCGGCAGAATACGTTTATAGCAATGAGTATATCGCTAAGCAGGTTTCCGGTATAATGTGCGGAAATGACACGATCGCGGGAGCGGTAATACCTGTCCTTGCCGAGATGAGAATTGCGGGAGACGTAAATGTTGTCGGCCAGGATGCAGATCTTGAGGCATGTCAGAGGATCGTAGAAGGGACGCAGCTTATGACCGTTTATAAGCCGGTTGAAAAATTGGCAAAAAGAGCGGCCTCCTGTGCGATCGCCCTTGCAAAAGGGGAAAGACTGGAGGCCGATGATGTCACTGTAATCAACGATGGATCTTTTGATGTTCCCTATATCGCTATGGAGCCTGTCAGTGTGACTAAAGACAACATGAACGAAGTTATAATCGGGAGCGGATTCCATCTTAAAGAAGACGTCTATCTGAATGTTCCGGAGCTTATGCCTCTTCCTTAACTGCCTTAACAGCATAGATCTTGTTCCAGAGAGCAAGGTAAATCGAAAGAAGGAAGATAACAGCGGATGCTACGGTTGTAACCGTAAGCATGGCTGAGCCGTTGATGATGTCGTACTGAGCGAAGTTAGGGAATGCTGCATTAAATGCGCTTGTTGCGGCTCCTCCGAAAAGAAGCGAGAAAACAAATTCGATCAGTGAAAGCACTGCGACGATCATTCCGGTAACGGTATCTGAAATCCATCTCCAAAGGAAGAAAGCTACAAACATGAGGATAGGAACAAAAAGCAATACATAAGCGTAAAACGCAAGTGTTCCGGATGAAACCTTTCCGGTGCTTCCGGTGATATAATTGAGAACACCAATCTTTCCGTTGAAATATACATTACTTGAACTGTCGCTCGGATCAACATGAGTATTTAACTCGGATGTTATGACTAAAGCTTCTTCTTCACCGTATTTATCTATAAGTTTGGAAGAATCTACCGAATAGAACGGGAAAATACAGGCAAAAATAAGAAGAAACGAAAGTACCATAAGGCAGTATTTGAGAGTGTTGGAACAATGTGTGGTTTTCATTAGTGTCCTCCTAAATATAAATGCGTAATCTCACGCATTTATTGTTTTTTTTGGGGCGTACAAAAAAAACGACCCCAATAATCAGATACTTCAATAATAGTAAAAAACAGCATAAAAATCAACTTCTTTTTAAAGATTGGGAATTATCTTCCGTCAAAAGTTCAAAACGATCTTCGATAGCAAAAATTTTTTGGTGACGGCAAAAAAATGCTAACTTCACATTATGTTATCATTAAAAATCTGATAAAAATATGCTGTCGATAAAAAGATAATCCTATAAGCGTTATGTTATTATTCCGTTGTAGCAATACAAACTTACTCAAACGGCGGTGCCGAAAAGGCACAGCCCAACAAAAGGGAGGTTACAAAATTATGAAAAAGGCACTTTGCTTATTAATGAGCCTTGTTATGGTAGTAGCAATGCTTACCGCCTGCGGTTCATCATCTGACAAGAAGGTCGGCGTTTCGATGCCCACCAAGGATCTCCAGAGATGGAATCAGGACGGCGACAACATGGTTAAGCAGCTTAAGGAAAAAGGTTATGATGTTGAGATCCAG
>JAILPE010000072.1 GCA_024699645.1 Lachnospiraceae bacterium | reverse complement strand
CCTGACAGAAGTAAGACTTCATTCCGTGGAATATGCCGAGTCTGCCCGTGGCTATCGTAGCCGCGGTCTCAAATGTATCGACACCCCTGCCGGCCGCCTCGCATCCGATAAGCCTGACTTTCTTATCCTCGATGAAATGATAAAAGCTACCGATAGCATTTGAACCTCCGCCGACACACGCAATAACGGCATCGGGAAGTCTGCCCTCTTTTTCGAGGAGCTGAGCCTTTATCTCTTTGCTGATAACAGCCTGAAAATCACGTACGATGGTCGGGAAGGGATGAGGTCCCATAACCGATCCGAGACAGTAATGTGTATCATCGATCCTCGAAGTCCACTCTCTCATTGCCTCCGAAACGGCATCCTTAAGCGTTGCGGTACCTGTCTTTACAGGCACAACGCTTGCTCCGAGAAGTTTCATGCGGTAAACATTGAGAGCCTGGCGTTTAGTATCCTCTTCGCCCATGAAAACGACACACTCCATGCCCATAAGCGCCGCAGCCGTTGCCGTCGCAACTCCGTGCTGACCCGCACCCGTTTCGGCGATCAGACGTGTTTTTCCCATCTTCTTTGCAAGCAGTGCCTGACCGAGCACATTGTTGATCTTGTGGGCACCTGTATGATTAAGGTCCTCACGCTTCAAATAGATTTTTGCTCCGCCAAGGTCACGCGTCATTTTCTCCGCATAGTAAAGTCTCGACGGTCTTCCGGCATATTCGTTAAAAAGCGTTTCAAGCTCTTTGTTAAACTCGGGATCATTCTTATACTTATTATAGGCTTCCTCAAGCTCTATAACCGCATTCATCAGCGTTTCCGGGATATACTGTCCTCCGTGTATCCCGAATCTTCCGTTTGGATTTGTCATAATTTTCTCACTTTCTGATTTATAATGATTGCATTTTCGGTGCGAATCCTCAAGTAAATATGCTACCGGATATCCTGGCTGTCTTCCCGGTTTCGCATCGCCGCAATAAAGCTCTCCATCTTTGCCCTGTCCTTAAAGCCGTCCGTTTCGATCCCCGAACTCACATCAAGCGCATATGGGCTCAGCCTTTCAATCGCTTTCCCCGCGCTTGCGGCATCAAGGCCTCCCGCAAGGAAATAAGGCCGCCGAACTTCACTGAGTACGGACCAGTCAAATTCTTTCCCGCTGCCCGCGCCTGAATCAAGGAGTATCATATCGGCGGAAGAGGCGTTTGCCCTGCGCACATCTTCCTCCGAATTTACTTTGAAGGCTTTGATGATATGTATGTCCTGCATATTCTGAAGGCTCCCCGAACTTTTGCCGCCCTGCATGTTCGACCGGCCCGCTTGCGTTTGTTCGAGCAGTTCCTTAAGGCGTGAAATATAGGCGTCATCCTCGCTTCCGTGCAGCTGCGCGATATCTATCGTTTTGTCCGCAATAAGACCTGCCACCGCCTCGACGGGCTCATCAACGAATACGCCGACGGCGCTTATCCCATCTTTCAGAAGCTTTCTAAGTTCAGATGCCACCACGGGCTCCACGTATCGCTTACTCTTTTTTGCGAACACGAATCCGGCAAAGTCAACGCCAAGCTCATTAACCGCCGCTATATCTTCCGGGCGTCTGAGCCCGCAGAATTTTACTTTTACCATATATTATCCCATTACTTCTATCAAGGCAGACTTTAAGCCTCCTCGTTGCTTCTCCGAATGCAGACTTTAGGTCTCCTCGTTACTTTTCCGAATGCAGACTTTAAGTCTTCACGTTACTCCTCCGAATGCAGACTTTAGGTTTCCGCGTCACCTCTGTCAGAGCAGGCTTTTGAGTTCGGCAAGCTTTTTGCTTTTATCTTCGGCCCTCATGAGCGTTTCACCGACAAGGACAGCATCGGCGCCCATATCCCTGAGACCCTTGACATCCTCAGCCGTCTTCACGCCGCTTTCGGAAACGAATATCGTTCCTTCCGGGACAAGTTCACGAAGCTTCCTGCTGTTACCCGTGTCGACCGTAAAGTCTTTAAGATTGCGGTTATTAACGCCTATGATCCTCGCGCCCGCCCATATCGCATCCGCGACTTCGCTTTCATCGTGCGTCTCAACGAGCGCGGAAAGTCCGAGCGTGTCACAGATCCCGATATAATTCTTAACGACTTCCTTCGGAAGGATAGAGCAGATAAGGAGCACCGCCGAGGCGCCGTAAACCTTTGCCTCGTAGATCATATACTCATCTACGGTAAAATCTTTTCTGATACAGGGTATATTTACGCTTTCCGTCACTTTGCGGAGATGATCGAGACTTCCCATAAACCACTTCGGTTCGGTAAGCACCGAAATGCAATCGGCTCCGGCCGCCTCATAGGCGCGTGCTATCGATTCGTAAGGATAATCCTCGGCGATCAGTCCCTTTGAAGGCGAAGCCTTCTTGCATTCACATATGAATGACATCCCCTTCCCGCGCAGCGCCTTTTCAAACGCAAAAGGCTCTCTTACGGCGCTTTTTCCGGGTTCACGGTTCAGCGAAGCAGGGGCTTCAGCCGCCTTTGCCATAGTCAGGGCCTGCTCTTTTATCTGCTCAAGCGACACCTTGTCTTTTGCCGCCTTAACACGTGCGCGCGCGTATTCTGCTATCGTGTCGAGTATAGTCATCTGTTGCTTACCTCGATAAGCTTGTTGAGTGTTTCCATAGCTTTGCCGGAATCGATGATCTGTGCGGCAAGCTTAACTCCGTCCTTAAATGTATCTGCCTTACCTGCGATGTAGAGCGATGCACCGGCATTGAGGAGTACCGCATGTCTTCTGTGTCCGTCAACACCCTTGAGTACCGTAAGTGTGATAGCTGCATTCTCCGAAGGTGTTCCGCCCATAAGATCTTCCTTATGGCAACGGTTGAAACCGAAATCTTCGGGCTTTATGGTATAGGGCTTAAGCCATCCGTCCTTGATCTCACAGATATTTGTGGGAGAAGAAAGAGATATCTCATCAAGCTTATCCGTTCCGTATACGACCATTCCCCTCTTTACGCCGAGGCTCATAAGAACCTGAGCAAGAGGATTTACAAGATAATCATCATAAACTCCGAGGAGCTGCATTGTGGGGCTTCCCGGATTTGTAAGAGGTCCGAGGATGTTAAATACCGTTCTGAATCCGAGTTCTTTTCTGATCGCTCCGACATACTTCATTGATGTATGATACTTCTGAGCAAAGAAGAAGCACATGCCGACTTCGTTCAAAAGTTCTATGCACTTTTCGGGGCTCTGATCGATATTAACTCCGAGCGCCTCAAGGCAATCCGCAGTACCGCACTTACTTGAAGCCGCACGGTTTCCGTGCTTTGCAACCTTGACTCCGCCCGCAGCCGCTACGATTGCCGATGTTGTCGAAATATTAAAGCTCTGAGCATTGTCTCCGCCCGTTCCGACGATCTCAAAAACGTCCATGCCCGTGTCAACCTTCGTCGCATGGTCTCTCATTGCTGCCGCACATCCCGCGATCTCGTCGGTCGTCTCGGCCTTTGCGCTCTTTGTGGAAAGTGCGGAAAGGAATGCCGCATTCTGTGTAGCCGTCGTCTGACCGCTCATGATCTCGTTCATTACGTCATAGGCCTCCCTGTATGTGAGGTCCTCCTTGTTTACTATCTTTACGATTGCTTCCTTGATCATATTACTTCTCCTTTCGGTTAATCCGGTATTTATTATTGTTGCATTATTTCCGTTTATTTTTGCTCATTGATAACCGCGCTGTCTTTCTCGTTTTCCGGCGGCTATAGCACTTTCATTTTAAAGCGATAAAGTTTTCAAGCATTTGCTTTCCGTTTTCCGTAAGGATCGATTCCGGATGGAACTGAACTCCGAATATAGGGTATTCCCTGTGCTTGACCGCCATTATCTCCCCTTCATCTGTCACCGCCGTAACTTCAAGTTCCGCCGGAATTGTTTCCGGATCTGCGGCAAGAGAATGATATCTTGCAACCCGCGCCTCAGCCGGGCACCCCTTAAAAAGCTTGCAATCCCCCATGAACTTCACAAGCGACTGCTTTCCGTGCATAAGCCTTTTCGCATATGTAACAGTGGCTCCGTATGCCGCACATATGGCCTGATGTCCGAGACATACGCCGAGAGTCGGTATCTTCTTCGCGATCGTCCTTGCCACCTCGACCGTTACTCCCGCATCTTCGGGTCTTCC
>JAILPE010000014.1 GCA_024699645.1 Lachnospiraceae bacterium | reverse complement strand
GGGACGGGGTTAGTGGTCCATTTTTTGGCCCTATAACCCCGTCCCCATGGTCCATTACATATTGTACATCATGAAATTTCCGTTATGTTTGAAACCATAGGCAGTGTACAGCTTTACTCCCATGTTAGACGCCGTGATGTGGACCGAGCCGCAGCCATAACTCCTGGCCTCTGCGATCACACGATCAAGAAGTTCCTTCGCTATCCCCCTGCGTCTGTACTCTGGATCGGTAAACATACTTGAGAGAAGGCCAAGTTTACCCGACGGGCACGAAAAATAAGGCGGTTTCTCAACAAAGGACATTCCGCTGGTTCCGACAATCCTGTCCCCATCCATAGCAAGCCATGACACAAATGTACCATCGGCCATGTGCTTGTGATAATAGTCGAAAAGTGCTGATTTCAGGTCAACATCCTTCGGAGCTTCTCTTCCTTCAGAAGTATATTCCTCAGTCAGCTGGTTAATTCTCATATTTACAAATGTTTCAAGTTCGGCTTCTGTAAGTTTCTTGTACTTTATCTCCATAAAATTTCCCCGTGATCTCGTTCTTTATCTCCAGCTTGTCTCCCTTTTCGGTCATTTCAAAAAGAAGGATACGCTTCTTGATTAGTTGCTTCAATCGCACCTAAATGTAGTATTAGCAGCCCAGGGGCGTTATTTAAATTCTCCGAAGGCCGTAATCAGCTTGTAAATCCGTTCGATCTCTTCGGGTATATGAATACCACTGCCACACTCGCTTTGGCAAGGTTTTTCCTCGCAGGCCTTACAGTGTTTGTAAGTCGCTTCAAGATCCATTCTCAGCTTGTTTATCGCCCAAAATTCCTTCCCAAGATGGAAATAGTTAAACTGGCGGAAGGACGTATGAATCTCGTGTCCGAAGGGGCATACGCACTTTTCGCATCTGTCACATCCTATCGGGTCAAAGTCTTTTTTAAGGCGTTCCAGGACCTCTTCAAATTCAAAATGAACCGGTTCGTACTCTTTTTTGAAAGCATCGTCGCACTGTTCAAAGGTTCCGATCCCAAGAAGCGCGCTCGAAAACGGATATTCAAGGACGCCGCCAATCAATTCGGCAATCGAAAAAGGTCCTATCAGAAGACCCGCGGCATAGACCTTATTAAGAATGAAGCCCTTGCCCTTAAAGGCTGCTTCGGCCCTAATTCTGTCAAGCATTCCGCGCTCTAGAATATTTCCGCTTCCCTGAAGCACATCGACCCTGGGATCTTTAGCAGCGCGGAATAAAACGCTGTAATAATGCGAGGCTATTCCGGTAAAGCTAATCTTACCCTCGCGCTTTAAGTCGTAAAGTGCCTCAAGTGCGCCGTTTTTCCCAAAAACCTCATCCGCGTTACTGTCGTCCACCTGATGCACAAAATAGATATCGGGTTTCGTTCCGAGGTTCTCGGTCGAGCGAAGTACCTCCCTGTAGATCTCGGCTCCGTTATAAAATCTTGCTTTGTTGGAAATTATGAGTTTACTTCGATCGACAGTCTTTGCAAAGAGGCCGAGTTTGGTCTCCGCGTCTCCGTATTCCTCAACGATCGCGGTGTCGTAGAAGTTACAGCCATAGTCAAAGGCGCGTCTCATGATTGCGATCGCGGTGTCATTATCGGGACTAAAATATTGGGGCAACACAGGCACGTGACCGCTTAAAATCGGGATCGTTCCAAAGCCAAGCTCGGATATTTTGAGTCCGGTATTCCCGAGTTCTCTGTATCTCATAGTCTGTCTCAATTCCTAAGTATTTTTACGCTGTTGCAGAAAGAAAAGGCACTTTCAGCAACCTCGGTGTCTTTTGAAACCGCAACCTCTTTAAGTCCGTCGCAAAAAGCAAAGGCTTCGGCTTCGATTCTTTTAACCGATGCCGGAATCGTAAGTTTTTTAAGCGATTTGCATCTGAAAAAGGCGCGCTCGGGTATGGTTGAAAGGCGATTTGAAATGTGTATCTCTTTAAGGTTTCCGCAGTGCTCAAAGCATCTGTTTCCAATTTCGGTAAGTTCATCCGAAAGGTCGATCTCTTCCAAAGACTGACAGCCCGAAAAAGCCTGCGCTCCGATTTTTGATACTGTGCCTGCATTCTTAACGCTTCGAAGCCACTTGCTGTTTTCAAATGCGGCTTTTCCGATACTCTCAGTCTCATTCGAAAAAACAATCGTTTCAAGCAAATGGCAGTCTTTATAGACGTTTTCTCCGACCGAATTGATGCCGCCCGGGAAAATAAGGTTCGTGATGTTTCCCGTGCTTTCGATAAGATTGTTCGCGGAATCAAGTTTAAAGCAGTTGATGCACTCTGCGAAAATCCTTTGAATAAGCTCGGGATAGCCCTTGTCCTTAAGGTCTGTGACACTTTCCATAGTGTATTCACGTCCGTCCCAGTCTGTGATCTTCTTAAGATTCAGGCAGTTTCTGAACGAAAGTGCCTCAATTGCAATCTTTTCGGAAGGAATCGTAAGTTCTGTAATCTCAGTGTTTCCCGCAAATGCCCAGCTTGAAACACGCTTAACTTCGGGCGGAAGCACCACATGGCCCTTGCACATGGCTGCATCTATAAGGTTATTGTTTACGATCAAAAACACGGATTTTTCGCGCATATCGGCAAGCCATGCGGTCTGCGAAAAAGCATGACTTCCGAAGATCTTAACGGACGAAGGAATGTTGATCTCTCTTAGTCTTGCATGATCCCTGAAAACATCCTGCCCTATTTCTTCTATATCTTCGGGCACCGTAACGCTCACCGCATCGCCTAAATAACCCGTAAGTGTCTTACCCTCCCTGATATCAAAGCAGGAATAAACCGAAGCCATTACCTCTCTGACCTTCAAAGGATAGGGATTGTCCGTATAGTTAAGGGAATCCGAGAACTTTGAAAACTCGTATTTCTTTCCCTCAAAGATCACATATTTTAGGCCGGTACAGCCGATGAATGCACCGCTTTTAAGCACCGTATCCTCTGTGATTTCAACGCTTTCAAGGAAAGCACAGTCGCAAAAAGCATGATACCCGACGGTCGTTTTCGAAAGTTTGATGCTTTTTAATGAGTCGCACCTTTCAAAAGCACGCTCTCCGATTGCGGAAGCACCTGAAAAATCAAAGGAATCAAGGTTCACGCACTCGTCAAAGCAGCGCGCATCCATGCTCATTAGTTTGCCCGCCTCAAGCTTTGAAAGAGCAAAACAGCCGTTAAAACACTCAGGCGAAAGCGCAGTGATTCCCGAAAGATTCACCTCTTTAAGGCTCCTGCAATAAGCAAAAAGACTGCTGCCGATCTCCTTTGCATGAATCTTCGCCTTCTTTAGTTTCTTGCAGTTTTCAAACGCATTTCGCTCAATCACGCACTCGGGCGCATCTAGCTCGATCTCTTCAAGATTCGGGCAGGATGAAAAAGCATATTTCCCGATCCTCTTTAAGCCCGAAAGCATCAAAACTTTGATATCTTCGTTCCCTGCATTTGCGTAAGGGGCACAGTACTCGCCTTCTTTGTACGTGGAGGTATCTGCGGATTTCGAAAAATCCTGCATCCTGAAATGCTTGTCGGGCTGCGTAAACAGGCTTGCAAGATAAAACGCATAGGGGTGAATCTCTGCAGCCTCCGGCCAAGGTTCGAAGGGTTTTAACAGGAAACAGCGTCTGAAAGCGTATTCTCCGATATATTCAAGATCCCCCGGGAGATTACACTTTAAAAGCTTCTTACACTCCGCGAAAGCCTCTCTTTCAACGCGCTTAAGAGAATTCGGAAGAACAACATTCTGAAGTGTCAGACAGCCCGAAAAGGCCTCTTCCCTGATTTCGGTAACTCCTTCGGAACAGATCACGGTCTTAAGCTGTTCTTTTCCGAAAAAGCAGCGCTCGCCTATTATCTCGACACCGCACGGGATCTGAATCTGCTCCTCGTTACCCATGTAGCGAACGAGAATCCTGCCGCTTATATAAAAGTCGCCGAGAACCTGGTCTCTTACTCTTCCGGCAAGCGAATCGTCCGTTTCTTCCTCAAGAATGAAGGTTTTGTCAACGACGGTGACCTTCTTTAAATTCGAGCATCCGCGAAACGCCTTCTTGTCGAGAATTACATCTTTACTCTTAAAAATGACCTCTTCAAGGCCGATGCAGTTTAAAAATGCGTTTGATTTAATCTCTTTTAAGGATGCGGGCAGGCTGATGCCGACTACACCCTTTTTGTCGAAAAAGCAGCCTTTACCGATAGCCGTGATACCTTCAGGAAGGTCGATTTTCTTTAAGTTGATCGTAAACTTCGTCAAAACCCCGTTCTCTATCTGCATAGAATGATAGACGGATTTTGCGACTGATTTGATAAGTGAGGGATAATCGGCGTGCGAATCCATCGCCGCGATGAGATTTCCAACTTCATAGGTCTTGCCGGACAGGGTAATTTTTTCAAGATTTATGCAGCCTTCAAAGACCTCATCCGAAAAATTGGAATCGTCGAGGTTTTCGTTTACGGCAACCTCACGGAGTGAAAGGTTGTGAGAAAATACAGCTTTGCCAAAACGGGTGGGACCCTCCATGACAACTTTTTTTAGGCTGTCGCAATATAGAAACGCGCAGCCGCCGACGCTCGTCATCGACGCAGGGAAAAAAAGTTCCGTAAGCGCGTGGCATTTATGGAATGCGTACTCTCCGAGCGAAGTTAAACCCGCGGGAATATTAACTCTTTCCAACTGCCTGCAACCCTTAAACGCAGTGGCTTCGATTTTTGTAACCGTGGATGGAAGCGTAACGTTTCGAAGCCAAGACATGCCCTTAAACACGCCCTCTCCGATCGCGGTAACGCCGTCCGGCACGACAACATCAGTCTCCGTACCCGCAAGATATGTCTTTAATACGCCGTCTTCTATTTCAAATTTGTCTTGCACCAACATGTTGTTATCCTCTATGCCTCAAAGATCTCGCCCAGAATCTTCCTAAGTTCCGGCAGATTGCCGCATCTGTACAAAGCAAGTTTGTATTGTTTGGTTCCCGGCAGTTTCTTCATGAAATAAGATGCCAGTTTCTTGATGTATGAAAGCACGTAAAGTTCGTCAAAGCAGCCTGCGGCTGTTTCGAGCTGTTCCATGATCAGTGTGTATTTCGTATCTTTAGTCTTGATCCCCGTAAGTTCCGGGAAGATTAACGGATTTTCAAATCCGTAGCGCCCCAGCATGATTCCGTCAGCACCGGTCTTTTCCATCATGTTTTCAGCGTCCTCTTTTGAAAAGATTCCGCCGTTTGCAAAAACGGGTATGCTTACCGAATCCTTCGCAAGTTTAATGTATTCGTACAAGGGCTCGCCGTCGTACATCATGGCTCTGGTGCGCCCGTGAACCGTGATCATATCTGCACCCGAAACCTCACACATTCGCGCAAACTCTTCGATCACGATTTTTGAATTGTTCATGCCGATTCGGCACTTAACCGAGACAACTTTTCCGCTTCTTTTGCAGGCTTCAATGATCTTTGAAGCCCTCGGAATATCTTCAAGCAGGGCACTTCCCTCGCCTGCCTTTACAACATTTGGAACGGGGCAGCCCATATTGATGTCGATTATGTCAAAGTCTGCGAGTAAATCGCTCTTTGCGGCCCTTTCAAACACGGTCGGAACCGCACCAAGGAGCTGCACGCACTTTAGTTTCTCGCGCTCGTCCGTATAAAGTAACTTTGAAGTCGCCTGATCGTTATATTTTAAGGCATCGGCGCTGACCATCTCGGTATAGGCAGAGCCCGCCCCGAGTTTTTCCGCCATAAGCCTGAACGGAAAACAGGTGTAGCCCGCAAGCGGCGCCATCAGGACGTTTGTCTTAAACCTGATGCCGCCGACCATGATTGCTTCGCCTAGTTTCTTTGTGTTTGAGGTTTGGTCCATAAATCCTGCGTTGATGATTACTCCACTCTATTATTTATGATTCATTAACCAGCTTCCCTGTCATATGCTCAGGAATGAGTTCAAGGCACTGTACTCTCGGCAGAGCATTTTTCAATTCCTTTTGTAAATACTCTTCATCATCCGTGAACT
>JAILPE010000090.1 GCA_024699645.1 Lachnospiraceae bacterium | reverse complement strand
TCCCGATATCATCATAGCGTTTCTTCATTTGCGAATTATGATAATTGTTACTCTGAACCATGCGTCTCATCGAAGAATACTCAACCATCGTCGACCTTATAATGGCACGAAGTTCTTTGAGTTGTTCGGGTATCTTCAATACGAACTGTCTATATTTCTGTTTTATATCATCGTTAAGAAATGGCTGCGCTTTTTTGATTTTGCCAGAAAAATCGAATTCTCTTGTGCAATACTTCTCTATTGCCTCTTTTAACGGCATAATCTTCGTTCCTTTGATCTTTATACCGCCCTCTGTTGCATCGATAACTTCGATGTCTTTATATTTATTAATCCTCGATTCAAACCACTCTTTATAGAGAAGGAACTCTCTTGATGATCGTATTGGCTCGCCATTAATATCTACGTCCATAACAACATGTTCGAGTTCGTCAATCTCCGTTTTTTTTGCTCCTCTTACAGTAACAACAGAGTGTGTCTTATTACCGGTGTATGCCAGATCCTGTCCTACAAGTATGATGGTTTTGCAATGAAACAGAACCGCAATACTAAAACATGCGTTTGCAACAGATCCTCCCGAATCGAGTTTGATCAGCCCGCTCCCTACAGATTTGAGAAAAGCATTTATATGTTCTGAAAAGTCATTTACAAAAAATTTTTTTCCCGAATGAAGATGAAGGAATTCCGTTCCGGCCCTTGGAACACATACAATAGGAACCTCTCTTGAGTCTTCCTGTGATAAATATCGTTCATCTTTCTTGCCATCCATTACAGCCGTGATATCCGGTACTATTCCTGCAAGCGAAAGCGGCTTAAGAGCCGTATCTGTGGAAATTATAATACTTTTACCCTTTGCTTTTGCAATTTCCTTAATATTTTTATCAAGCGAAGGTCCTGCCGCAACCACTATGGCCGTCATGCCCTCCGGAATGATTCCGGCAAGTTTCATAATATCAAATGAATCTTTTATAAGAGACATATTGCTGAAGGCGTTCTTGCAGAAATATGCCCCAAAAAAATCATTCACCGTCTGATTGGCTGAAGCAAAAGCTTTGACTCTCTCAATTCCTTCAACATATGAACTGCTATCTTTTGGAAACAGCTGAACATAATTGGGGTAACTTGAACCTGCAAGCGAAGTGATATCAGTGAAAGAAAATGTATCTTCATAAACCGATTTAACAGCATTGCCAATGAACCTGGGCCAAAAAATAAGCTTTACTCTTTCATCGACAAAAATATCCGTCAAATCAAAATGCTCAATGACTAGTTTAAATATCTTATATGACGGTTCATGAACAACAACAGAGCAGTCTTTTCTGGCCTTTTGAAGGAACTTCCGAACAAAAATGCCGTTGCCCAAACCATACATATATAACTTTGAGTTAAGATCCCACTCATCCCTTAATCCTTTGAACCAAAGATCAAGCACCGGAGTGCTATCATATAAACTGTCCAATCTATAGGTCTTATTATTCTTTTGTACTGCCAGCACGGCTTTTCCGGCAACATCAGTAACAAAAGGCGTGATATCTTTCTCTTCCTCTATCATATTGATATCTTGTTCCGGTTTCTGCATAAAAGATACAATATCAGCGTATCTGGAACGCAAAGCATCAATATTTCTTTTGTAAATTGAATCCGGCATTACAATAAACCCCTCTCAACAAGCAGATCGCGAAGTTCCATAAGATTAGCGTGTGTCTCATTGTACAGAACGTCAATTATCTCAAAACTGTCATCGTTTTCAAGAACCTTAATGATCCTCTCGACCTGTCCCGGCCAATACACAGCATCCGCCCTAATGTCATCCATTTGAGGATTGTTATAAATGCTTATTATGGCAGGAAGAAGTGTCATCATAACATTAACGATATCTTGTGCATTTTTACCGAATTCCTTCGTTTCATACTTAAGAAGTTGTGAAATGCTATCTTCAATTTTGTCTATCAATTCATTCATATTAACTATTATATTCTATTTATAATCAATAAAAAAGAGGTTTTGTAATTGAAAAGAGGCCGGATAACCGACCTCTTTTCTATAG
>JAILPE010000061.1 GCA_024699645.1 Lachnospiraceae bacterium | reverse complement strand
GCTTTACGTTAAGGGCGAAGGAATCAAACTTACCGTATCTAAGGGAATTGAAGCAAAGAAGGTAAGCGTCAGAGCTACCGGCGTTCTTGTTAAGGTTGCAAGCGGTGCCGATGTTTCGGATATCGTTTGTTACAAGAAGGGCGCATCTGTTGCTATCAATGTTGCAAAAGACGCTGCGGCTAACATAAGCGTTAAAAAGCAGGCAAATCTTAAGATCACAGGTGACGCGAGCGCTGAGATCAAGGTTGAGGCCAAGGCAGAGGACAGCAAGATAACCGCTTCTGCGCCCGTTGAGATCGTTGCCGAAAAGAAAGTTGACGTTGCGCTTGAGAAGGGCGCTGAGGGCTCTAAGGTTGAGTCGGTTTCCAAGGAAGTAGAAGTTGAGATCACCGGCGAGGCAAAGAAGGAAGCCACTGTTGTTGAAGAAGGCAAGACTGTACAGGAGCCCGAAACAAAGACAGGGGAAAAGAAGGATACTTCGTCGACTGATAACAGTTCAACGACTGATAACACCTCGACGAACGATAACACCTCGACGAACGATCCCAACCCTTCAACGGATGATCCCAATCCTTCAACGGATGATCCCAATCCTTCAACGGATAATCCCAATCCTTCAACGGATGATCCCAATACTTCAACGGATGATCCCAATACTTCAACGGATGATCCTGAGCCCCAAGCTACCACATATAAGCTCGGAGTTTCTGTTATAGACGGTGAAGGACTTGGAACATACACGATTACCTCGGGGGATGCTAAAGTAGCTTCGGGAGCGGCTGTCAAAGCGGATTCTACAGTGGTAGTAACTCTTGCTCCGAACAAAGGTTGCCTGGCAAAAATAAATGTTTATGATGCAGGTAGGAAAGAATTCAGCGGTATATGTAGTGAACCTGAAAATAAAGATGGGAAGTATATATACACTATTACCGGATTTAAGTCAGACTTTAATGTGTCTATTTCCTTTGTTCAGGATTCCACGGGTACCGGCAACCACGAAAACCCGGGCGCAGAAACAACCTATAATGTAACTATAGATAATTCCATACTGAAGATCGCTTCCGGCTCTTCAATTTATTTAAACAACAAGCCTGTTACAGCTACAGGTTCGGCAATTGTTGTAAATGGAACAGATGTGCTTGAGATTGGAATTACGGGATATCGTACTATGATAGCTTCTCCTTCGGCTATTGTGAAGATTGTTAAAATAAATCCGAGCAAAAGCGAGAATTTCAATAATTCAGGCTTGAAATATGTTTATAAGGTTTCAGGCTTTGGGAGTGATGTGAGATTAAGTACACTGAATAGAGTTTCAGGCACACTTGAATTATATATTTCTTCTGTGAATTCTACAAATACAAATAACAATAGTCTCAGTGTATGTTCGGGGGCAGCAATTAAGGTAGTAGAGAGTGGCGATGATACTGATAATTATTTTTACAGTTTTAAGTTGAACACTGACGGAAAAGTTGATTCATATGAGAAGTGGGAAAAAGGGACGAAATCTATCACGGATGGTTTTTATCTTTTAAATATGAGGATAATCACAGGTGGAACGCGATATCCGGGAGTAAGTAAACAATTGTTAACTCAGGATAATGTAAAAGCCATCATAGAGGCGCTTAAACAAAAGAACGTAAATGTAATAATAATTGAATTACCGGAAGACTATGAAACAGAAAGCTTACCCGTCGGTTATATGTACGATAAGAAAATTCAGGAAAATAATTAGTACTTTCCAAAAGAAGCAGAGAGCGAAGAGCTTTCTGCTTCTTTTTGTTGCTCCTACAGTGTGGATTTTGCGATGAGAAAACATCGTGCTCATAACTGCGAACTATCGTAATTATTGTGAATGTTGACGGTGAAATCATAGAATGATATACTACGCACATCGAGCAAAAATCGATAAATATAAAAGTATGGTAGGAGGGTATGCAATGAGAAAAGCCAATTTAAAGAGGCTTTGGCCTCGTCTTTCAAAGCTTCTTGCTTTAACGCTTGCGTTTGTGTTGGTAGCGGGTGTGTTGCCTGCGAGCGCAGCAAGCAAGGAAGTAGTTTGTAAGATGAAAAAACAGTTGGTTAAGGCAATGGAAGATCCGTCGATTACGACGATCATTTTCAGAACCGACAGGGAGACAAGATTTATCATCCCTGCGATTGAGATGAGCATGAGCAAAAAGCT
This sequence comes from Lachnospiraceae bacterium, assembly GCA_024699645.1. Taxonomy (GTDB): domain Bacteria; phylum Bacillota; class Clostridia; order Lachnospirales; family Lachnospiraceae; genus RUG11977. Next base: position 4,050 of record JAILPE010000061.1, on the reverse strand, counting down.
TATCATGGAAGCTCCCAATGCGAGAGTTTTCAACAAGGCTACGTTTAAGAGCATCACTCTGAACGAGTCGGAGTATTTCAATGAGAGAGGTAAAGATAACGCGCTTTACGTTAAGGGCGAGGGAATCAAGCTTACCGTATCCAAGGGAATCGAAGCCAAGAAGGTAAGCGTAAGAGCTACCGGCGTTCTTGTCAAGGTTGCGAGCGGTGCCGATGTTTCGGATATCGTTTGCTACAAAAAAGGCGCATCTGTTGCTATCAATGTTGCAAAGGACGCTGCGGCAAATATAAGCATTAAAAAGCAGGCAGATCTTAAGATCACAGGTGACGCGAGCGCTGAGATCAAGGTTGAGGCCAAAGCAGAGGACAGCAAGATAACCGCGGCTGCTCCTGTTGAGATAGTTGCCGAAAAGAAGGTTGACGTTGCGCTTGAAAAGGGAGCTGAAGGCTCCAAGGTTGAGTCGGTTTCTAAGGAAGTAGAAGTTGAGATCACCGGCGAGGCAAAGAAGGAAGCCACTGTTGTTGAAGAGGGCAAGACTGTACAGGAGCCCGAAAACAAAGACGTGAAATCTGACGAAAACAAGGCGGAGGAAACAAAGGAAGAGAAGAAGGACGAGGCTACTCCTTCAACCGACCCCGGAACAACAACCGAGCCCGGAACAACGACCGATCCCGGAACGACGACCGAGCCCGGAACAACAACCGAGCCCGGAACGACGACCGAGCCCGGAACAACAACCGAGCCCGGAACAACAACCGATCCCGGAACAACGACCGAGCCGGTGAAGACCGAGGAGCCTGCGGAAGAGTATGAAGTAAAAATAGGTGAGGATTTCTTAAAAACAATTATTTCTATTAAAGTAGACTCTAATGAAGTAGCTACAGGGTCGGCAATCAAGGTGACTAAGGATAGCGTGGTTACAATAGAGTTTAAACCCAATAGTTCAGGGTTTATAATTGCTTCTCCGGTCCTAAATGCAAAGATAATTGAAACTAAGCAAAGGTTGGATGGGTCTAATGAAGAAACAATTTTGTGTAGGGTTTCCAACTTTACCGGAAGTGTTACACTGAGCGAGGCTGATGTAAGTGGGCTTGCTTCTCAGGCGTCCAACTGGAGAGTACTTATGCCGAAATGTGAGGGAATAGAGGAAACGGGAAATGTCATTACATGTTCGGGTGCATCGATTTGTTTGATTGGGTATGATTATTCAGATCAGAGTCTGAAGACGGTTGTCAAATTTTACTTGGATAAAAACGGAATGATCACAGGTGGACCGGAATGGCAAAATGGTACTTTTGAAAATCGGTTGATTTTGTATCAAGTCGGAGAAGGTGTATTCGAATTGATGATGATGACCGATACAAATTTAGAAAAAATTGCAAAAGCCTTTAGCGGTCAGAAAGCTGTTGTAATGAATTTGTCGGATGAATACTATGGCAAAACAGATACACCGAGAGATGGGTATGATATAAACAAATTACCTAACGGTTGTACATATTTAATTACAAATAGAGTCCTAAAAAAGATTCCGCGATTTTAAATGAAGAAGGGAAGATGCCACGTAGGCATTAAAAAGGTTAATTGGGAGGATAAAGATAAATGCTTAAAAAGAATAATGATGTTTTGCAATTCTTCATAGGACTTGTAATGCTTGTGGTCGGAGGATTTTTGTTCTTTAAAAATGTTTCAATTATGGACGGAGACCTCTTCGCTTTCACTCTTTGGGGACGAAGGCTTGACGGACTTGTCTTTGTTCCGCTTATAGCCAGCATTATTTTCCTGTTCTATAAGTACTGTCTGGCATCGAAGATATGTTGTATTTTGAGCATTATTCTGATCCTTATAAATGTGATAATGAACATGAGGCTCAGATGGAATCCGACCTCTCTTTTCTCGGGGATCGTCATGTTTGTGCTTCTCTTCGGAGGAGCCGGGCTCTTACTGAGGGTCATCTTCGCGAACCCGAACGGCAAGCACGGCAAGAACTACAAGGAAGACAAAGATACGGACTCTAAGGACGGAAAGTAACACACGAACATGTCCCGGACACCGTGTCGGGGGACGGGAAGTAACACACGAACATGTCCCGAGCCCCATGTCGGAGGACGGGATGAGTGTCGTGAGCATGAAAGGAACCTTAATACAAGGATAAAAGATTTGAAAGCAGCCGCCGCTTTTACGAAGCGGAGGTTGCGCCCATGATTCATGAGAAGTTCCGCGAAGCGGAGCAGAGGATAGCAGTCGGGATCGCAGGAGAGGGTTCCGACTGTTTTGGTTGGGATGATCTTATTTCACGTGATCACGATTTTGGAACGGGCGTGTGCCTGTGGCTCACGGATGAAGATATGCACGCGTTCGGCCGGGAGCTCTCTGACGCCTATACAGCACTCGTTGACTCTCACGGCGGAGACGGACTTACCGAAAGACTCCGCGAGAGACGCGGGGTCATGAGCATAAATGACTTCTACAGCAACGTACTCGGCACGGATCTTAATGTGGAAGAGCTCTGTAATACCCTCGGCCTGAACCGGAGGAAGGAAGCGCCTGACGGGGGATCCGATATCAAAATGGAACTCACTGTGGAGTTCTGGAACGATCTCGATAACTCATGCCTCGCGACAGCGGTCAACGGGGAGGTCTTTCGTGATGACTTCGGAGTATTTTCGTCTTTCCGGGAGTTCCTCCTTGATTACTACCCCGAAGATGTATGGCGTATCAGGATCGCGGAGGAGCTTCACAGGTTTTCCGCATCGCTTCAGGTCAACTACGCGCGCTGCATGACACGCGGCGATGTTGTGGCCGCAAGCGTCTGCAGGCTGCACGGTCTCGAGGCCGCGATGCAGCTTTTCTTTCTTATGAAGAGAGAGTATCCCCCTTATTACAAGTGGACCTACAGGAGACTGACAGAGCTTGACAGGGAAGGCACTTTTTCGGCGCTCCTGCGAGACCTGTCGCTTCGCAGCTGTAACATGGGTGCATGGGAAGACAGACCCTACAATCCCGACAAGCTGAATACGGACGATGAGACGGTGGTTATAACCGAAAAGATTGCTTCTCACATCGTCAGAATGCTGGGACAGCGCGGATTTATCAGAAGTACAGATCCGTATCTCGAAAAATATGTTGATGAAGTTATAGGTGGCACGCTCCGGTAAGGCGTGCTTCTTTATTATGTAAGTGCGACGCTTATTACATAAGCGTTTGAGCGTATGTCTGAAATCGAGTATAGAGGGAAATAAGTCGGGAGCACACGATACGTGAATACATGTTACACTCACATAAAATAAACGAAAAACACAACTTGCGTGAAACAATGACAACTTGTCTGCAAATCGTTGACTACGGAATCACGAGATGGTATACTACGCCTATCCGCTTCTGAAATAATGAAGCGTAAAGGACTAAAATCTTAACAGGAGGGTAAGAAATGAGAGACAAGAAGTTACATAAGCTTTGGTCTCGCTTGACGAAGTTTATGGCCGTCACACTCGCTCTTGTTTTGATCGTGGGAGTCTTGCCTGCAAGTGCAGCATCAGGTGAGATCGTAGTTAAGACTAAGAAACAGCTTGTAAAAGCCATGGAAAAGAAGTCGGCGGCTACGATCATCTTCCGAACAAACAGGAAGACCAGATTTATAATTCCCGAGATTGAAAACAGCGCGAACAAGAAGCTTGTCATGGAAGCTCCCAATGCAAGGGCTTTCAACAAAGCTACTTTCAAGACCATCACTCTTAACAAGTCTGAGTACTTCAACGAAAGAGGAAATGACAACTCACTCTACATTAAGGGCGACGGCGTGAAGCTTACGGTTTCCAAGGGAATCGAAGCTAAGAAGGTCAGCATTACCGCTACTGACGTCATCGTAAAGGTAGCCAGCGACGGTAATGTAGGCGACATCATCTGCAACAAGAAGGCAGCCGAGATCACGGTCGCAGTTGCTAAGAATGCAGAGGCAAACATCACGATCAAGAAGCAGGCAGACCTCATCGTAGCAGGTGACAAGACCGCCGATATCACGATCGTATCCCAGGCAGCTGACACCAAGATCAC
>JAILPE010000048.1 GCA_024699645.1 Lachnospiraceae bacterium | reverse complement strand
CCGCCCCGATCGCAGGCCGCCGAAAGGGCATAAAAAAACCTGTGTACATATATATAATACTATCACAGGTGAATGTATTTATCAATTTTGCATGGACCACAACACCGTCGCTTTGGCTGTGGCTTGCCGCAGCCGTTTCCTTGCAAAAACCTGACCTGGTATGTAGACAGACCGAGGCTCATACCGTCCCCGGTGGCTCATTCCGCCCCCGGTGGCTCATACTGTCCCTATGGGCTCATTCCGTCCCCGGTGGCTCATTCCGGTGGTTCATTTTTTATTTGAGTTGGAATTTATTTGCTCCCGGTTTTGCGGCAGGGCAAGTGCTGCAACTGCTGCAACCCGAACAGTTTCCGCCGCAGATTGGTTTATGCCTGTTCTTTATCTGGTTACGTACAAGTAAAAATACTACCAAAAGCAGTACCGCAGCTACCACGATCGTACCCCAGTTATTTGCTAACCATTCCATAGTGTTCTCCGTTCGTTATGTTAAGTGTTCAAACCTCACTCGTGAGGCCTGACGCGGGATTAGGGTCGGCATTTGCCGGCGAATGCAACAAGTAGTGTGTTAGCACGCGCTAACATCACACTCATAAATTACATCGCAAAATGTTTATTGTCAAGTTGTGGTTTGTCGGAGCGCAAAGTATAATGGATGTAAGAAACGGAGTTTTCGGGGGGTTAGCATATGAGGTGTGTGGAAAAATATATCGAACTGTATGGGTGTGATCCCGCGCATGTGGACTTTTGTCCGTACAGGATCAGCCCGCTCGGAGCGCATGTGGATCATCAGGGCGGGCACATAAACGGAATGGCCATCGATATGGGCATACATTTGGCTTATAGTCCCGAACCTGACGGCTCGTTTGAGCTGTCGTCGGTCAATTTTGACGGCAAGGTCCGCTTCACGCAGCAGGAGATCGGTGAGCACGCGAGGGGCGATTGGGCCGATCATTGCAGGGGCGCCGTCAGGATGCTCGCCGAAAAGCATGAGATCAACATCGGCCTTAAGGGTGTACTTGAGGGCAGCTTCCCGATCGGGGGACTTTCCTCGTCGGCCGGCGTCATCATCGTTTTCATGAAAGCGATTGCCAAGCTCAACAACATCGCCCTGAGCGATTGGGAGCTCATAGAGCTGGCCAAGGCGGCGGAGAACCGTTACGTAGGCGTTGCGTGCGGGAAGCTCGACCAGTGCTGCGAGGTCCTTTCGAAGAAGGACAGCATCCTTTTCCTTGACTGTGATAACGATTCGTACGAGCTGATCCCCAAATCCGGGAGCTCTGACGCTTATGACATAGCAGTGTTCTTTTCCGGCCTCGAACGAAGCCTTGCGAGCAGCGCCTATAACCTCAGACTCGATGAATGCAGGGCTGCGGCCTACAGCCTCCTTGAATATGCGGGGTTGCAGCGAAAAACGCTCGCGGAAACGAGGCTCAGGGATGTGCCGAGAGATGCGTTCGATGCCTACAAGGGGCGGCTTCCCGAAGTATTTGCGCGGAGGGCGCAGCATTTCTTTGATGAAGACGAGCGCGCGGTCCTGGGCGCCGAGGCGTGGAGAAGGGGAGACATAGAGGAATACGGTCGGCTGATCTTCGAGTCCGGCAAAAGCTGCATCGGGCTTTACGAATGCGGATGTCCGGAGCTCATCAACATGTACGGGATAATGGCGCGCACGCCGGGAATCTACGGCGGATGCTTCAGCGGCGCGGGCTTCAAGGGTTCGTGCATGGCATTTGTCGAGCACGGCCGCACTCAGGAGGTGACGGAGTCCGTGATGAGGGAATACATAAAGGCTTTCCCCGCACTAAAGGAGAAAGTGGTATGCGCGGTATGCAAGTCCGCCGACGGAGTGGGAACAGAATAAAACACAAATTGAACGGGGAATTGTTATGAAGATTGCAGTAGCCGGAACCGGGTACGTCGGTTTGTCGCTTGCGGTCCTCCTGGCGCAGCACAATGAAGTGACTGCGGTGGACATCGTGGCGGAAAAGGTAGAAAAACTGAATAGGCATGAATCGCCCATCCGGGACGAATATATCGAAAAGTACCTCAGAGAGTACGATGAAAGGGGACTTCGCCTCACGGCCACGACAGATGCCCCGAACGCCTATGCCGGCGCCGACTGCGTGATCGTCGCAGCCCCCACTAACTACGACCCGCAGAAGAATTTCTTCGATTGCAGCGCGGTGGAATCGGTGATCGGTCAGGTGCTCGAGTGTAACGATCACGCGATCATGGTCATTAAATCGACCGTTCCCGTTGGTTACACAAAAAAGGTAAGGGAGCAGTTCGGAACGGATCGGATCCTTTTCAGCCCCGAGTTTTTGAGGGAATCAAAGGCGCTTTACGACAATCTCTACCCGAGCAGGATAATTGTCGGATGCGACGAAACATCGAGAAAACAGGCGGAAACGTTTGCGGGGCTTCTGGTGGAAGGAGCGGAGAAGAAGGATATAGGCGTTCTGTACATGGGATTTACCGAAGCTGAAGCCGTGAAACTTTTTGCAAATACATACCTTGCGCTTCGCGTGTCGTATTTCAACGAACTTGATACATATGCGGAACTTAAGGGGCTTGATACGAGGTCGATCATTGACGGAGTATGCCTCGACCCGAGGATCGGCACGCACTATAACAATCCCTCCTTCGGTTACGGTGGATATTGCCTGCCGAAGGACACGAAGCAGCTCCTTGCGAATTTCCACGATGTGCCTGAGGTGCTGATCCGCGCTATCGTGGACAGTAACCGCACCCGCAAGGACCACATCGCAGACCGTGTTCTTGAACTCTCCGGAGCGTATGGAGAGCCGGAGGGTAACACACCCGACGACACGCCACAAGGTCACATGTGCGGAGGATCGGAGAATGAGGAAAAAGAAATAGTACGCCCTGTCAAGATAGGCGTTTACAGGCTTACCATGAAGGCAAATTCGGACAACTTCCGGCAGAGCAGCATCCAGGGTGTTATGAAACGACTTAAATCAAAAGGAGCCACGGTCATCGTTTATGAGCCGTCGCTTCCCGACGGGGGCACGTTCTTCGGCTCGCTTGTGGTCAACGATCTGGAAAAGTTCAAGGCCGACAGCGAAGTCATCATCGCAAACCGTTACGAACCCGCCCTCGACGACGTAAAAGAGAAGGTATACACCAGAGATTTGTTCAGACGAGACTAGGGGGTGAGCCACAACCCCCGTCCCCAGGGGGCCATTTGTGAGCCACAACCCCCGTCCCCAAGGGACCATTATCATGAAGGGAGTTACATTATGGAAAAATTTTACACACTTAACGACGGTTCCAAGCTTCCTATGATCGGATTCGGAACATACAACGAGCAGTTCGAGGACAACAAGAAGGCGATCCTCGACGCCATAGAGTGCGGTTACAGGTTCTTCGACACCGCGTCGCTTTATGAGACCGAGAGGCCCCTCGGAACCGCGATAAAAGAAAGCGGAATCGCAAGAAACGAAGTTATCATTGAGACGAAACTCTGGATCGATGAGATGGGCGCCGACAACGCTTATGCTGCACTCGAGAAGTCTCTTAACCGCCTCCGGACAGACTACATAGACATTTATATGATGCACTGGCCGAGGCAGACCGGTGCTCCGGACGAAAACTGGAAAGAGCTCGACATCGAAACATGGAAAGCAATGGAAGAAATGGTAAGGCAGGGAAAAGTTCGTCGTCTCGGACTCAGCAATTTCCTGCCCCATCATTTGAAAAATATTCTTGAAAACTGCACGATAAAGCCTGTTGTGGATCAGCTTGAACTGCATCCCGGATATTCGCAGGAGGCAGCGGTTGCATATTGCAAGGCAAACGATGTCCTGCCGATGGCATGGAGCCCGCTCGGCCGCGGCCGCGAGAACGCTATGATCGGAAACGCGATCCTGGTGCGCCTTGCGGAAAAGTATGGGAGAACCATCCAGCAGGTCAACCTTCGGTTCCTGTTGCAGAAGGGAATCCTTCCGATACCCAAGGCATCATCGGTAGCTCACATGAAAGCCAATATGGATGTGTTTGACTTTGAGCTTTCCGACGACGATGTTTCAATGCTTTCGTGCATGCCTCAGACAGCATGGCTCGGAGAGCATCCCGACTTTGTGATCCCCGACAGGAAGAGTAATCCGGAGAATATTTGAATGAATATATGAATGGCAGGGGACACCCGGATTTTCGAGCTCCCGGACGGAAAAAAGTGAACCCTCAATTATATAATTTAGAGGAGGATGCCCCCTGCCATTGAAGAATAAGCGTTTATGTGAGTTTCTATTTGAGGTCAAGCTTCACGATCGAGTGAGTCTCAGGGAAATAGGTAATACTGAACAGCGTATTACCTTCAGCGTCTTTATGGTGAAGAATGTAGGTGTCACTGTTATCGATATAGTCGGTCGTTGCACCATGCTCATTTTGTGAAAAGTCGATCTTGGAAATAAATGAGGAACGATTGTCACCGGAGACTGCTGATGCCAACTTATCGATGTTTTCGACAGAATAGAATGACTTGAATTCTTCGAATGAGTCAAAGAAGATAGCTGTCTTACCCTCAATTATGAGTTTTTTACCATTGCTTAATTCATATGCATCTGCATATGTTGATGCTGTTCGTATCCTAATATTATTCCGGGGGTCAAATCCCGTAGCCGTAATGGCGCTTTCCACTATTTCAGAGTCAACGCCTTTTACCCAGATTTCGGTGTCATTTCCCTCGATTTTGGTAATAAGTTTGCGCATGGTATAGAAATTATCGCCGGTTCTTATCATAATTTTTCCGTCAAGTACATCTCCGTCGTCATAGACGTAATCAATCGTCGTTGACAGATAATCGTAATCAAAACTGATGCTCAAGGCTTTGCCGACCAGGCCTTCAAAATCGGTTTCTTTGTTCTCAATCATATCCGCAAGTTTATTTGCTTTTTCGTTAAATTCCTCACCGTTTAAATTGTCATATTTGGCGTCTTTGAGATACTTTGCTGTCCTACGCAGTTCATAGGATGATTGCGGATCGCGTAAATCAATGGTTCCGACAACCACTTCGGGGACAGAAGTCATCTTGGGCCAA
>JAILPE010000030.1 GCA_024699645.1 Lachnospiraceae bacterium | reverse complement strand
AGAAATTTTTAAAGAAATTTCAAGGTTGTTTCATTATTCGATTATCAAGGTGCTCTTTGCATGCGTGAAACGCATGCGTTTCCTCGAGCCGGACTTCAACGAAGTACCAAGTTCTCTTTTGCTATTGCGCCGTTTTTTTGTTGCCCTTTGGCGCGTCAGCAAAAGCTATTATATCACCCGCCTTTTACCATGTCAACAACAATATTTGGTTTTTTTATAAAACTTTTTTTCCGTATTTTTTTGCTATATTTATATTAATGAAGCTTTTCTTTTCTGAGCACTTTTTACCTTCTTTTTTGCCATTCTTTCCCATTGAAATGACATTTCTTTTTCTCCCAACTTATTTGAGGATCATTCGGTTGTCTTTGTTAAGCGTCACTTAATTGAATCAGCGAAGATTTCATCTTCATATAATATTCCGCAACTAAATTACTGAGGATTCTCTCTTTTAATCCTAAAATAGTTTTAATATTTTATTTATTTGCTTTTACAACCTTCTTTATATATAATAACTTTCGAGGTTTAGAGCGTTATATATAGGAAGTTGTTTGGGAGATATCATTTTAACACGGAGATATTATATGAGGACTTACGACACACAACGACAACATGATAAAGGCAAGCTTCATGCCATGGAAAGAATAGAAGCCCTTCTTGATGACGGATCATTCAGAGAAGTCGGTACCGGTATCACTAATATCGATACGCAGCTCGGTCTCAAGGGCGGTACTCTTCCTTATGACGGAGTTATAACCGGTTACGGAACCATCGACGGCAAGTGTGTTTGTGTTTATTCACAGGATTTCACGGTTGCGGGTGGTACCCTCGGTCATAATCACGGGCAAAAAATCGCTTCTATTATTAATAAAGCTGTTGAATACCGTTGTCCCATAATCGGGATCAACGACTCAGGCGGAGCTCGTATTCAGGAAGGTGTTGCTTCCCTTGCTTCTTACGGTGACATCTTTTTTGCAAACACCGCCGCTTCCGGTTGTGTTCCGCAGATCTCTATAATTGCCGGACCCTGCGCGGGAGGAGCCGTTTATTCCCCCGGAATCACCGATTTCATATTTATGGTTAATGACATCGGCAATATGTTCGTTACAGGTCCCAAAGTCATAAAACAGGTTACAAACGAAGTCGTTTCAACACAGGATCTCGGCGGAGCCAAAGTCCACGGCACAGTGAGCGGTGTTTCACATTTTACATGTCCCACCGAGCAGGACTGCTACGCACGTGTTCGTCGCCTTCTTTCATATATCCCTCAATCGGCCGGGGAAAACAAGATAACCCCTCATGAATATGTTGACCAGGAAGCTCTTAATGTTAATTTCCTTGTTCCCAAAGACCCTAACAAGGCCTATGATGTTAAACTTGTGATCGATGCTATTTTTGATGAAGATACATTTTTTGAGGTTCAGGAAGATTTTGCGAAGAACATTGTAGTCGGATTTGCAAAACTTTCCGGCATAAGCGTTGGGATCATCGCAAACCAGCCTACATTTAAGGCCGGCGTTCTTGATTGTGATTCAAGTGATAAAGCGGCGCGGTTCATCCGTTTCTGTGACTGTTATGATATCCCGATCATTACACTCACCGACGTTCCCGGATTTTTCCCCGGAAGCGACCAGGAGAAGAAAGGTATCATCCGCCACGGAGCCAAGCTCCTTTATGCGTACTCGGAGGCTACAACACGAAAGCTTACGGTCATTATGCGTAAAGCATACGGCGGCGCCTATATAGCAATGTGTAGCAGACACTTAAAGGCCGATTACGTTTATGCATGGCCCACTGCACAAATGGCCGTTATGGGAAGCGATGGTGCTATCGATATTCTCTACGGTAAGCAGATGAAGAATATGTCTGATGAGGAAAAAGCAGCATTTGCCGCTACCAAGCGCGAAGAATACAACAATTTATATATGAATGCCGAGATTGGTTTGGCTAACGGCTATGTCGATGACATTTTGAAGCCTTCAGAAACTCGCCGTCGTCTTTTTGATGATCTTGTGATGCTTTCAGAAAAAACTGCCACCTCTTCATCCTACAGAAAACACGGAAATATTCCTCTTTAAAAATAAAACAGTTGAAAAGTATCTGTTATATTGCCATAATGTGGTATGTGGTAGATACATTTTCTTTTTTGTTACATACTTCATATATTATATAAGAAGAAAGGTTACGTCATGATTTTCACGACCTATAAATTTGTACTGCTGTTCCTTCCGACAGTGCTTGTTGTTTATTATGTTCTCAACCGGTTCAAGTGGTTTTCACTTTCAAAATTTTGGTTGATCATTGCTTCCTTTTTCTTCTATTCTCAGGGAACACCCGATTTCTTCCCCTTTTTCATGGGAAGTGTATTTGCCAACTATATGGTCGGTATCACTCTCAGCCGAATGGAAGAATCTCATAAAGTACAGCGAAAGATCCTTTGCGCCCTTGGCATCTTAGGCAATGTGGCTTTGCTCGGATATTACAAATATACCGATTTCTTTATCGAAAACGCAAATGCCATCTTCGGAACGGATTTTTCTTTAAAACACATAATCCTCCCGATCGGTATCTCATTTTTCACATTCCAGCTGATAGCTTATGTTGTCGATTCTTATAAACAGCTTACCAAGGATTACAATATCCTTGATTATCTGCTTTTTATCACTTTCTTCCCTCAGCTGATCGTCGGTCCCATCGTTCACCATTCGGAAATGGTATGTCAGTTTGAAAACGAAGATAATCTCAAGTTTAAACCGGAGAATCTTGCCTTCGGACTTTTCCTTTTTGCCATCGGTGCTGCAAAGAAGATGTTCCTTGCCGATACCATGAGTACCGATGCCCAGCTCTTCTTCGATGATATCCGTTCGAATATGCCAATGCTGTCATCCTGGTATTATTCTCTCGAATATGCCGTGGCATATTATTTCGATCTTTCCGGTTATGCCGATATGGCGATCGGTATGGGTTGGATGTTTAACATTAAAATTCCCGAAAACTTCAACTCTCCGCTTAAAGCACGTGATTTCCAGGATTACTGGAAGCGCTGGCATATGACTCTTTCAAGATTCCTGGGTGATTATATTTTCCGTAATGTTTATCGCAAAGGCGTTAAATATCGCAATTACTATGTTGCAACCATGGTGACATTCTTTGTTTCCGGTTTTTGGCACGGTTCGGGATGGAATTTTGTTATCTGGGGTATTATAAACGGAGCTCTCGTTTGTATCGCTTCCTTTATGAACAGAAAAAAGATCAAAATACCTGTCGTTCCCGCCGTTTTCGTGACTCTTTGTTTTGTGACGATCACTCGCGCACTTTTCGTTTCCGATTCGCTTACTGAGGCTTGGACTGTTATAAAGAATATGTTCAACTTTTCATGGTTGTACGGAGATGCCTCTGCTTCTGTTTGGATCCAGCTCAAAACCTTTGTCCTCGACCACCAAAAGAACGGTCTTATCCTTTTGTGTTCCCTGCTTTGGTGCTGGTTTTTACCGAACTCCACTCAGATTGCTCAGACATTCAAACGCACCCGCGTATCAGTGATAGTTACTGTTGTTCTTTTGGGCGCATGTCTCCTCAACATGGATAAGGTTGTTCAGTTCCTGTACTTCCAGTTCTGATCTCGAAGATTTTGTTTTAGCAACCATATATTGTTTGGTTTATTAAACCCTTGTGGCACATTATATTCAAGGAGTGTATTATGAAACTTTTCGAAAAGCTTTTTTCAGGCAAAGAGATATCCGGTAAATCATGGGTTATCTCAACGCTTATCGGCGTTGGTTTAATTCTTGTTTTCATCGGTGCCATGAACTTTTTCGTCGATCCCTTCTCGTATTTCAGGTTCGCTGACGGTGAATTTTCCGAATATCAGGATAGCGAAAACGCTTATCTTCGATATATAAGAGCAAAACAGATTGAATATAATGACGGGAAATATGATGCTTTTATTGTAGGTGGATCTAAAGCCGGAGCTCTTCGTCCGGAAACACTTAATAAGCTTGATGGTCATACCTATTACAATGCATGGGTTCTTTCAGGTAACCTCAAAGAATATTATCTTTATACAAAGTTCATTCTCGAAAATACCGATGCAAAAAAGATCCTTCTACATATCTCAGGTCCGGAAATTCGTACAGGAGACAGATCAAGTCTCGGTGATGTTTATAAAACACCCGCAGTTGTCACAGGTGACTCTGAAGTTGCGGAATTTATCGAATATCTTGGAAAGAACCTTTCCTTTGCCGGAGGTGACCTTATCGACATGATCAGAGGCGAATATAAGATCACTAACCCCGGATATGAAGATGGTGTCAGAAACGTTGAATACCGATATAAAAAAATGGAAATAGATCCGATAGGATATACTCAAACCGCCGTTCTTCACGATTATGACGATAACATGCGAAAGCTTTTCAAGGTCACTCCAAAGAACCCCGCTATCAATGAGTCTCTTGATTACATGAAAAAGATCAAAGCTCTCTGTGATGACGCCGGCTGTGAACTTCAGGTTGTTATCGGAGCATCATTTATTAATGAGCTTTATGAATATGAAGCAAAAACTTATTGGTCATACTTACTTCAGGTAATAGATATATTTGGAGAAGTCTGGGATTTCAGCGGATACAATAAAGTCTGCCTCAATCCATACAACTTTTATAATGAAAGCCACTACAAATACGAAGTCGGAGATCTTATGCTCGAAACTATGGCGCAAGGTTCCCAGATTGTTGACGGATTCGGGATCCTCGTAAACCCTGACAATCGTTTTGACTGGCTTAAACAACGTCGTGCTGCTTATCTTTACTATAAATCCGAATATCTGGAAACCGGAACTGTAAATATCTCCAACTATACTTACGAAGACAGAATAAAGTAGGCCTGCATATTGAACTGCCTGTTCTGACAGGATTATGTAAGCCCACATATGTACTGTTTGTCTGAGTTCCATTGGGATACCTCGTAATTATGTCTCCCTGTAATTTACGGAATAAACTTAGTCTCCACCGTTTTTCCCTGTAGCCACACGTTTCCCCTGAATCGCCTTCCGATTACAGGTTCCCCGTAAAGATCCTTTTTGTTGATCGCAACATTTATATATATAGAATTCATGTCTACAAGCAATATATATACTTCTTCACCTGTATATATGTTGCTTTCTGTATGTGCACCGATTATAGTTCCCACAAGGATATAGACATCGGATTCGGATCCAAGCGGTACCAGACTGCTTTCCACAATGCTCAGAATGTCCTCTTTTTTTGATCTTTCGTTTATGGCAGCAAATTTTTCTATCTCTTCAAGTGATATCGACACCATTTCTTTCTCGTCTGTGTCGTCATCGTTCTCATTTTCATCGTTGTCTGCAATCTTTTTCTTTTTACCTTTTTTCTGCGCCCAGTCTTTACGGTCATCTCGCACTACCGTCGGAAGGATTATATTTCCTTTGTTGGAAAGGGCACTGAATGCAACACTCATATCATCAACGGTATTTTCCCCATTGTGCTTAAACATATAATCCACAACGTTTGTCACATAGAAGATCAACGTGGCCCCGATGGCTTCATCGTCACACATACCGGTATAGCCTTCTCCGAATATCTTTTTGTCATAAACTACAAATTCTTCATCACTGTACAATACATTTGTGCAATAAGGGAAATAATACATCATATGAAACTTTCCCTCTTTATCCTCTTCACCGCACACGCATATTCCAAGACTGTCTGACAACTTTGCCCTGTATTCGGCGAGAATTATCCCGTTTCTTTTTCTTATAAACTGTCTGTCTTTAGTTTCTTTTACTATCTTTATCAGTAGTTCTTCAACCTGACCTTGTTGTTCGATTTCGCTGTATCCCACCGAACGTAAAAATTTATGCATATTATTCTCTTTTTCCGATCCGTTTTATATTCTCTTTTTTTGATCCGTTTTATTATAATTCTATTTCTGTTACACTATGTCTTGTTTTTGCTTCGTTTAATACTTTCTTTTCTTCTTCACTGAGAAGGACATATGCCTCCCCGGCAATTATCTCTTTTATATAAACATAACATCCTTCGCTTGTGCTGTGCATCGATGTAAGAACAAACCCGTCATTGTTATCGGTAAGCATACAAACCGAAAAGCTGAGTTTTCCTCCCATCTCTTTAAATGCATCATATTTTACAATACTATACTTTTGAAAAGCAAACTTATGTTTGGTGTTAATTTCCCTTATTTCTTGTGCGCTTGCTTTTCCGAGTCGATTGATCTCGTTGATCTCCGCGAATTTCTCTACCATTGCGTCTTCGAGAGATTCAGCATCTTTTCCGTTCATAAATACGGAAAGGTTGTTTTTCATCTTTTTCTGTCTTGTGTACAGAACCATGGTTATTGCTATCAATATCAGATTGATAATTAATAACGCAATTACTATATAGCTTCCGTCTATTCCTATCTTCTCAAACAATTCCATTCTCTTCCCCTTCTTTTCCCCGGAGTATTTATTACATTCCTAATTTTTTATCATTTTTTGTTATTATCGGTTGTATATTATACATTGAAACGAAATCATGTTCATTATCCGCTTGTATCACCCGGATTACTCATATGTCGTTCTGCACTGCAGTCCGATCGTATTCCTACCCCCGGATTACTTAATTACCTTTTTTTATAATATGATATATCTTCTCAAATTCCTCTGTGTTATTAAAACTGATCTCAATCTTTCCTTTATTTGTTTCCTTCCTGGTAATCACTGTCTTTACACCCAAAATAGTTCTGAGTCTATCTTCATAATCACGGTAGATTGCCTCATCTTCAACTTTCTTTTTCTCTTTTTTGGCTTTGGGATTGATATAGCTCTTTACAAGCTTCTCTGTTTCTCTTACGCTCAGCTTTTCGTCAAGAATCCTGTTCGCAAGTTCATATTGAAGATCGGGATCTGTTATGGAGATCAATGTTCTGGCGTGACCCGATGTGATCAATTCATCTATGATCATCTCACGGACTCTTTCATCAAGTTTAAGAAGTCTGAGAGAATTTGCTATGGCAACTCTGCTCTTCGATACCTTCTCCGCAACCTCGTCCTGTTTCAGATTATGCTCTTCTACCAATCTCTGATATGCCTGTGCTTCTTCTATAGGATTCAGATCCTGCCTTTGGATATTTTCTATCAACGCTATTTCAAATATCTCATCTTCGCTGTAATCTTTTATTACAACAGGCACTTCTTTAAGTTTTGCGATCCTGGAAGCTCTCCATCTTCTTTCCCCGGCAATTATCTCATAATGATCATTCTTCTTTTGAACAACTATAGGCTGGATCACACCATGAAGTTTTATTGAATCAGCAAGTTCAACAAGGGCGTCCTCATCGAATTTTCTTCTGGGCTGTGTACTGTTTGGCTCAATAAGATTAATGTTTAACATTAATGTTTCACGTGAAACATTTTCTTTCTCGTTTTTTTCACTATCGGTATTCTTGGGGATCAATGCACCCAGTCCTTTACCAAGACCTTTTTTTGCAACCATAATATATACCCTCTTGTTTTTAATGATTTGTTTCGGGACCGATCATATATATGACCTAAATTATTTCATTTTCTTTGATTTATATTCACCGGCGATCATCTTATCTTTAATAAGTATCTCTTCGGCAAGATCCGAATATGCAACTGCACCTGCCGATCTCGGATCATACATCGATATCGGTAAGCCGTGTGAAGGTGCTTCCGCAAGTCTTACATTTCTCGGTATAACAGAATTAAATACCGGGTGAGGCAAGTTGCTCTTTACATCATCAACAACCTGTGTTGAAAGATTGGTTCTTGCATCAAACATGGTAAATACAACTCCATCTACCTTTAAAGACTTATTCAATCTTGTCTTTACGAGCTCTACGGTACGAAGTAATTGAGACAATCCTTCAAGAGCATAGAACTCGCATTGGATCGGCACGATTATACTGTCTGCACAAGTCATGGCATTGACTGTTAATATATTAAGTGACGGAGGACAATCAATAATTACATAATCGTATTCATCACGAATTTCTTCAAGTTTATTCTTAAGAATATATTCCTGTTCATTTGCGCCGATCAATTCAATTTCCGCACCGGCAAGATTTACATCTGATGCAACAAGGTATAATCCGGAAACACATGTTTCAGAAATTGCATCATTAATATTACACTCATCTATCAATACCTGATATAAAGAATCACCGGTTTCAGTTTTGTCAACACCGAGACCACTTGTTGTATTACCCTGGGGATCACTGTCGACAACAAGTACTTTCATTCCTTTCTGTGCGAGAGCAGCAGAGAGATTTATAGACGTTGTGGTTTTCCCGACACCACCTTTTTGATTTGCAATTGCAATTACTTTACCCATAATTACCTCATTTCATCTGTCGAATCATTCGACATATATTTTCAATGTTTCACGTGAAACATTTTTGATCATTCAAACAGCAAAACTATAATAACAAGATTTCAAATAACCGTCAACAAATCAAAGAAAAGAATTGACCGATCAAAGAGGGGCTTTCGAAATCTTTGCGGCAGGGCGGGGATACCCTTTAGGTGTCTCTTTATCCTTTGTAATAAAAAGCAGAGTTCGAACACTCTTCTCAGCAGATTCATCATCGGATCCGTCTTTAAGCTCGAAAGAATGGAAATGATCAACCCTGGCCGAAAAAACTTTAAGTGCATTTGTAGAATGTGCAATCTCAGAAGCCGCATTCGGTCCCTTATAAGCAATAAAAGTACCGGATGGCTTTACAAAAGGAAGCGTGTATTCTACAAGTGTAGAAAGGGAGGCAACCGCTCTGGAAACAGAATATTCAAACTTATCTCGAAGTGAAGGATCTTTTCCCGCATCTTCAGCTCTTGAGTGTATCAATGTGACATTCCTGATTCCGAGCTCACGAACGGCATCGGAAAGGAAATCGATCCTTTTCTTGAGTGAATCCATAAGCGTAAAAGATACGGAAGGACAGCAAATTGCGAGCGGAATTCCGGGGAACCCCGCACCGGTACCGACATCTATCAACTTCCCTTCCCGTAACTTAAGTATTTTAAGCAAAGATAGGCTATCAGCGTAATGTTTTACGGCAAAATCCTTAAAATCCGTGATCGCGGTAAGGTTCATTACTTTATTCTTTTCAACAACAAGATCATAAAAAAGTTCAAGCTTTGATATGACTGAATCATCAAAGGAAGGAATATCATTCGCTTCAAGAATCTTTTTCAATAAAGGCATTCTGTCCATAAATCCTCCCCTATACTTTTAATCATTTGCTCCTGCTCCTCTGCTGAGATATATAAGAAGAATATTCACATCAGCGGGTGATACGCCCGATATACGTGATGCCTGTCCTATGGAGGCGGGCCTGATGTTTTTTAGTTTCTGGCGGGCTTCAATTCGGAGAGAAGGAACAAGATCATAATCAAGCGTGGACGGTATCATTTTTTCTTCAAGCTTCTTAAACTGAGAAACCTGTATCTTCTGGCGCAAAATATAGCCTTCGTATTTGATCTCAATATTTATCTGAGCCGCTATATCGGGTCTGATCACGGGACGTCCGGGATCAAGCGGCAAGAGAGCTTCGTAAGAAAGCTCCGGTCGTTTGATCAGATCAAACAGTATAGCGCCGTCAGAAATAGGAGTCGACTCAAATCCGGCAAGAAATTCATTGACCTTAGCGGAAGACGATACTCCGACCGTCTTTACTCTTTCAATCTCTGACTCTATCATACTACGCTTATAGCAGACATCTTCATATCTTTCGTCTGAAAGAAGACCGACCTGATGGGCATAATCCGAAAGGCGCAGATCGGCATTGTCCTGACGGAGCAAAAGCCTGTATTCGGCACGGGAGGTCATCATTCTGTAAGGCTCGGGCGTGCTCTTTGTAACAAGATCATCAATAAGGACTCCGATATAGGCGTCCGATCGGTCAAGAACAAGCGGTTCTTTTCCAAGAAGTGAAAGAGCAGCATTTATGCCTGCAATTATACCCTGCGCGGCTGCTTCTTCATAACCTGAGCTGCCGTTTGCCTGCCCGGCACTGTAAAGTCCGCTGATATCCTTACACTCAAGCGTATGCTTAAGGCAAAGCGCATCTATGCAATCATATTCTATAGCATAAGCGTTACGGACAATGACCGCATTTTCAAGTCCGGGAACTGAGCGGTACATTTTATATTGTACATCTTCCGGAAGACTGCTCGACATACCTGAAATATACATCTCTTCGGTATATAATCCCTCAGGTTCGATAAATACCTGATGACGTTCTTTTTCGGCAAACCGCATAACCTTATCTTCTATGGAAGGACAGTAGCGGGGACCGACGCCTTCTATTCTACCGTTGTAGAGCGGCGATCTGTCTATATTGTCTCTGATGATCCGATGTGTTTCGAGATTAGTGTATGTCAGCCAGCAGGATTCCTGCTCCTTATCCATATCCTTACACATGTTTTCAAACGAAAAAGGCACAACATGCTCATCACCCCGTTGTTCTTCCATGGCATCGAAATTAATACTGCTTTTTGCTATACGGGCAGGAGTTCCTGTTTTAAAACGGCGAACGGGAAGACCTATCGCACGCAGAGAATCCGAAAGACCAATGCTTCTGGGAAGCCCCGAAGGCCCGGAAGGAACGGAAACCTCACCGTATATACAACGAGAATCGAGATATACACCTGTGCATAATATAACTGCACGTGCCGGGTAAACATTTCCTGAAACTGTGCGGACTCCGGTGATTTTTTTCCTTTTATCAACAGCGCCTTCAACAGGGTTATCAACAAGAATTTCAACAACTTCATCCTGACGTATGGTAAGACCTTTCGTCTCTTCAAGAACTTTACGCATGGATGCGCTGTACTCTTTTTTATCTGCCTGGGCTCTTAAGGACTGAACCGCGGGACCCTTAGAGGTATTGAGCATACGGGACTGGATGAAAGTCCTGTCTATATTCCGTCCCATTTCTCCGCCGAGAGCATCTACTTCACGAACGAGATGGCCTTTCGAAGTTCCTCCGATATTCGGATTACATGGCATCATTGCTATATTATCAACGCTCATGGTAAAAATCAGCGTAGAAAGACCAAGACGGGCTCCGGCAAGAGCCGCCTCGCAACCGGCATGACCGGCACCAATTACAATTATGTCATGTTCCTCGTAAACCATATTCTGCCTCTGTTAAATATATCTGATTAAAAAGCCATTTTCTGATAATGTCCCACTTTAAGAAGTGGGGGATCGTCTCTTTCTGAGATGTGTCTATTATTTCCCCATACAAAAAGAAGAAAAAATCTTATCGGCAAGATCGTCGCGATATTCTTCGCCGGTAATCATACCGAGGGCTTTATAGGCGTCAATAAGATCTATGGAAAGAAGATCTTCCTGAACACCTTCCCGAATACCCGACCGAACAAGTTCAAGCGAATTAATTGCCTCTCTTATATGTTCGGCGTGACGCACGTTAGTGATCAATATATCATGTCCCGATTCCAAACTTCCGGCAAGGAACATGTTCTTAATCATAGCTTTTAATTCCTCTATCCCGTCACCCGTCAACGCAGATATCCTTACCTGTGAAAAACCCGAAGCGTCGGGACTAAGCTTTAAACTCCCGTTGTTTTCCGCGGTGTCTTTAGTTACGACAAGATCATCTTTGTTATAGATCAGTATCACTCTTTTTCCGGCAAAGCTCTTAAGGTTTTCGTTATCTTCCTCGGTGATCCCGAGTGGTGTATCGATGAGATACAAGATAAGCTGTGCCTCATTCGCCGCTTTACGAGCTCGGTCAATGCCTATACTTTCCACAAGATCATCCGATCTTCTTATACCGGCTGTATCGGTAAGATTAAGGATCAAACCGCCTATATCAAGACTTTCACTGATCGTATCACGGGTTGTCCCGGCAACGGATGTAACAATAGCTCTTTCCTCTTTAAGAAGTGCATTTAAAAGAGAAGATTTACCGGCATTGGGTCGTCCGGCTATCACGACGTTCAAACCATCCCTAATGATCTTTCCCGTTTCAAAAGAATAGAGAAGATCGGTTAACCGGGCTAAAACAGAGTCAACAACAGGGCAAAGAGCATCAATAAAGCCATCAAGAGAGATATGCTCCGGATCATCCAGCGCTGCTTCGATATACGCAGTCTCCTGTAATATTTTTTCTCTGATATCGTCTATCACGGCTCTTAAGTCACCTCGAAGCTGACGCATGGAATTCTTTCTTGCAAGATCGCTTCCGGATCCGATAATGTCCATGACTGCCTCTGCCTGAGAAAGATCTATCCTGCCGTTCAAAAATGCACGTTTGGTAAACTCGCCGCTTTCGGCAAGTCTGGCTCCGGCGGCAAGAATAGCTTCAAGTACTCTCTTTGTTACAAGGATCCCGCCGTGAGTATGTATCTCGGTGACATCCTCTCTGGTATAAGTATGAGGAGCCGCCATCTTTAACATCATTACTTCGTCGATAACCTCACCGTTATACTCTACAAAACCATAAGTAACAGTTCCCGAAGGAATATCAGAAAAGTTTTTTCCACGAGCAGAACGAAAGACGGATGATGTGACTGAAAATGCTTTATCTCCGCTTATACGGATAATATTGATGCCTGCAGGAGAAAGAGCGGTAGCTATTGCAGCTATAGTATCACCGGTATACACAACATCACCTCCCGATAATGTTCATATCTCACAAACATGTGAGAATATAGCAAATCTCTAATAAAAACCTTCAGTGAAGAAAAAAGCGGGTCTATATCAAATAAACCCGCTGTTAAAATTTTAAATTCAAAAACCGCAAGAATTATTGATCGGTTCCGCCTTCACCTTCCTGGCTGGCTGCCTTGGCAGCAGCTTTGGACTCAAGATATGCGGCATAATCTTTTTTGTAATCGGTGCTGTAATCTTTTGTGTCTGCACCGTACTTCTTGTGGAATTCCTTACTGCTTATAGGGCGCTTACGATCATAACCACCTCGTCTGTTTCCTCCGAAACGGTTATTCTTTTTGTTTTCATAAACGACACCCTTCTTGGGAGTAACAACAACTTTACGGAAAGGCTCTTCGCCTTCACTGTGTGTCTCAACATACTTGTCATTCTGAAGTGCCGAATGAATGACTCTTCTTTCGTAAGGATTCATAGGCTCAAGTGAAACAGGCTTATGTGACTTTTTAACTCTTACAGCGATATTCTTTGCAAGGTTTTCGAGTGTGTCCTTACGTCTTGCTCTGTAATTCTCGGTATCAAGCTTAACCTTGATATAAGAACCTGCTGTTTTGTTAACAACAAGGCTTACAAGATACTGGAAACAATCAAGAGTCTGGCCTCTTTTTCCGATAAGAACGGCCATATCTTCTCCGTCGATCTGAACGGAAAGTTCACTTCCGTCTTCACTTAACTCTGCTGTAACTCCTGCTTCTATACTCATGCACTCAAGGATCTTGCTGACGAAATCACACGCTGTCTCCTCGGGTGACACTTCTTTTAATCTTGCATTGATACGAGCGGGCTTAGAACGAAGTCCCAAAAATCCGCTGCTTTCTTTTTCGATTATTTCGTATTCGATTCTGTCCGAATCACATGAAAATTCCTGTCCGGCGAGTTCAATGGCCTCTTCAACGGTCTTTCCGCTGAATTCCTTATACTCATTCATTTTTTTCTCCTCTGAGAATGTATCTGCCATACATTCATCTAATTATTCAAAGATAAGTTTTTGATGAGGAGGAGGATTTCATTGCATCAAGAAGAATAAGGTAACACGTTATTCTTTAATATCTGTATCCTTATCTTTCTCGGTAGACTCTGTATCTTCCTTCTTTTCCTCATAATTACGTAAAAGAAGATTGGCATTTGCCGCAATGGAACTTGCTTTATAAGAAACTTCGCTCCTTTTGTAATCGGAGCCGCTGCTTGATTTGCGGTTTTTATTCTTTTTATAAGAAGTGTCACTCGTTTCAATGGAGCGTACGTTTTCAGCCGTTACTGCCTTAGTATTGGTACGTGCGACCGCCGCCATTTTATCATCATGTTTTATGCCAAGCTTCTCATTTTTCTTTGCGGATTTAGCAATATTTCTCTCAATGAGATCATCAATTCCGACCTTATCAAGATATTTGTTGATAAAGAGAGACTGAATGATCGTGAAAAGAGCAGATGCGATCCAATAAAGACCGATACCGATAGGGAACATGATACAGAAGACACCCGACATAATAGGTAAAACTGTTGTCATAGCCTTAGATGTTCCGGCTGCGGGGTTATTCGGATCATTAACCGAAGGATTTTTACCGTTTTGAAGTTTACCCTGAATAAACTGAGTCGCAGCGGCAAGAACCGGAATTATATAAGCATACCATGCACTTGCCATCGGGGTATCCAAAATACTGAGTCCGAAAAGGCTGTTGGCCGAAAGTATCGATTCTTTAGCAGCAAGAATAGAAGGAGTTGCAAGTGACTTAAAGAAATCTGCCTGGAAGAATGCATCCCAATTACCGCCGGTAAACTTTACAAGAATATCAACGATTGATGATGTGTAATCGGGAGATCCCGCAACAACTGTTTTACCAACCTCAACAAGAGAGGGAACAGCCTGTGCTCCGTTTCCAAGCGCACCCTGAACAAAAGCGTCTACATTGGATGCAACAATGTTTGGATCTGCCGAAAGTCCCTGAATGGCATTCGCAATCTGAGTATACCAATCTCCGATCTGATCTACATAAAAAGGAATATTGTAGATTACCTGGTAAAGTGCGAACATAACAGGCAAAGTGATAAGCAGAGGAAGACATCCTCCCATAGGGCTTGTACCGTATTTAGCGTAAACTGCCTGTGTTTCAGCCTGTTGACGTCTTAAAGATTCTTCATCCTTCTTACCTTTATATTTGGCAGTAATCTTTGTGAGCTCAGGAGACATTTTGGACTGAAGTCTCATATACTTTTGCTGCTTGATCGTAAGAGGAAGCATAAGCATTTTCGTAACAAAAGTAAACAGGAATATACATAATGCTATATTCTGAATTCCAAAAAGATTAACAAACTGGAATATCCAATTAAGGATCAATCCCATAAAATCCATGATCCATTTAAAAGGACCGGAATTACAACCAAAACATGTAGATGTTGCCAACAAAATCGAGCTCAAATCTTCCTCCTATTTCAGGAAACGTCCGTCACGTTTCCTGTCCGATACCAATAACCCGTATCAGACTTCTGCTTTTTTCTTATGGAAGTGGATCATATCCACCTTTTGCAAAGGGATGGCATCGCAATATCCGCTTAATTGCAAGCCAGGATCCTTTTAAAGCCCCATACTTTTCAAGGGCTTGCAGAGCATATTGAGAACAGGTGGGGATATAAATACAAGAACTTCTTCTTTTTAAAGGAGAAATCCATTTCTGATAAAACCTGACTAATCCGATAAGTATTTTCTTCATACGCTGTGTTCATCTATAAGGACGGACCGTTACCGCCCCGGCTTTTATGCCTCATGATCGTCAGGAGATGGTGAAAAGCATCTTTCACATCTGACATCTTTTTATCCCTGATCTCCGGTCGTGCTAACAGTATGATGTCAAATCCCTGTTTTCCGATACGACCTGTTAACCTGACAGACTCCTTCATGAGTCTTCTTGCTCTGTGTCTGATCACGCTGTTTCCAACCTTTTTGCTTACAACCAGTCCAAATCTGTCAACTGACAAACTGTTCGGCAACATATACATGATAAGCATGTGGTTAGCGCATGACCTGCCGTTTTGATATACCCTGTCAAAATCAAAACGGCTCTTCAAAGTAATTACAGCAGACATCTGTCCTCCTCAATAAATGTGGTATCACCGCACTTATCACTGTCATACAGATTCCGTAAAAAAGTGCCTTCTTTCCGATATCAGAAGAAAAGGCCACATAAATGCGACCTTAGGCTGTTAATTTATGTCTGCCCTTGGCTCTTCTGGCAGCAAGAACCTTTCTACCGTTCTTTGTGCTCATTCTCTTTCTGAATCCGTGTTCTACTGCTCTCTGCCTTTTCTTAGGCTGGAATGTCATTTTCATCTATATACACCTCCTTACTGAAAAGTAAATTTTGCGATTTTACACAGCAGTACCATTATATTGACCCATGAGTAAATAGTCAAGAAAAAGAATCATAAAGTTTTCCACAAAATGTGTTGATATGTTGATAACTTATGTTGATAAAATTGGTATGTTTATTTTCCTGTTAATGGCCAGTTTGATACCGTTTAAAGGCTCTAAAACGTCCATAAACGGGTTTTTTCGTTTTATTCCTCAACTTTTTGATTTGTGGATTTCTTCCTTGAAAAAAAGCCGTACATGTTATAAAATACTAATGTTGGGATTTTTCGGCATAAGATGCATATGAATTAATCTCTTCCTTATTAATAATAGTTTTTGATCACAGTAAACCGTAAATAAAAAATCAGATGAAAATCATCTGTCGGTTATATGTGCGGAAAGGGAACGGCATTGGTAATGACTGAAGCTGAGATGAAAGAATTACTCATTGACAGATGGGACGAAATACTTGAGTTTTTACGCACTCAGTTTAACATTACCAAAGTTTCTTTCAATACATGGCTTAAAAACTTAAAGGTCAAAGAAGTTAAGGATGACCTTGTACTTCTGTATTCATCTGATCCTTCCATCGGATCCAATCTCTCTTTTATAAAAAACAAGTACGGTGCTTTTATTAAAAATGCCATAGAAGAGATCCTTGACGAAGAGATCAACGTCGATATCGTAAGTGATGAAACTTCATCGCAGCAACCTGCCCGTCGTCCCGAACAGCCTTCCGTTTCATCTTCTTCGCTTCTCGGATTAAAGCTTAATCCGGATTACACATTTGACAATTTTGTCGTTTCGGGAAGTAACTCCCTCGTTCACGCGGCAGCTCTTAAAGTAGCAGAAGCACCCGGTGAATATTACAATCCTTTGTATATTTACGGAGATCCCGGTCTCGGTAAAACTCACCTTATGCATTCCATCGCTCATTTTATTTTAGAGAACACGCCTTCCCTTAAAATAATGTACGTCACCAGTGAAGTATTTATGAACGAACTTGTTGAAGCTATCCGTCACGGTAGCGTAGCACCTGCAGACTTTCGCGAAAAATACCGTAACATAGACGTTCTTCTTATAGACGATATACAGTTTATCATAGGTAAAGACCGTACTCAGGAAGAATTCTTCCATACATTCAATTACCTTTACGAAGCAAAAAAACAGATCGTTATATCGTCGGATAAACCTCCGAGAGATTTCAACAATCTTGAAGAAAGACTCAGATCAAGATTCGAATGCGGTTTGACCGTAGATCTTACCGCTCCCGACTTTGAAACAAAAATGGCCATTCTTCAAAAGAAGCTTGAAATCAAAGAATACGAATCAAACATTAAACTTAATATTGATGACGAAGTACTTTCATACATCGCTCAGAGCATAACTACAAATATTCGTTCACTTGAGGGAGCTCTTACAAAACTCATAGCTCTCTCACGAATAAAGAGAACTCCCATAAATATGGAACTTGCGGAAGAAGCTCTCAGAGATATCATCTTTCCTAACCAAAAGAAGACTATCTCTCCCGATTACATTATAGACGTTGTATGTGAACACTTTTCTGTTCCGGTAGAAGAAATAACTTCTCAAAAAAGAGACAAATATATAGTTATTCCCAGACAGATCAGCATGTATCTCTCAAGAAGATATACAAACCTTTCCACTATAGAGCTTGAAAAGGTATTTAACAGAGATCACGCCACGATTCTTCACGGAATATCATCCGTAGAGAAAAAAATAAAGACGGATGATGAAATAAGTAAAACTGTAGAAACGATTACCAAAAAACTTAATATATGACAATTTTAGGGAAAAACATGTTGATAACCTGTTTATGAGTGTTGACATTACAAACATTAACAAATGCTTGGCTCTTCCAGAAAAAAGACTTTTCAATTTTATCCGAAAAGTTTCATTTCAGAAAAGCCTTAATCTGTCAGGGATAAACACAGTTATTAACTTATAAACGTCCCCTACTACTATTATCAATATATCTAATTACTCAGAGGGTCAAAAACGAGTCCTTATGTGACTTGTTTGTTACAGGATAAATATTGTTGATAACATTGTTTTATGAGGAGGAAAAAAATGAAGATAGTTTGTTCACAGGCAGAGATGTTAAAAAGTATCACTATTGCTTCAAGAGCTATACCTACAAGAACTACACTTGATATTCTGGAGTGCCTGCTTATAGATGCTCATGACGGTACCATAACGATCACAGGTAATGATCTTCAATTATGTATAATAACGAAAGCATTGGGAGATATAGTTGAAGAGGGTAATGTATGCGTTAATTCAAAGATTTTTACGGATATCATAAGAAAGCTTCCCGAAGGTGACATATGCATTGAATGCGATGGAGCTCAAAACGTTCGTATAGAGGGTATGAAAGCAAAATTCAATATTGCCGGTAGAGAAACCCGTGAATATCCCGCAGCCCCTGTTGTAAATGAGGAAAAAGCGTTTGAAATTTCTAACTTCGATCTTAAAGAGATCATCAGAAAGACTATCTTTTCAATTACAGATAACGATGCAAACAAGCTTATGGCAGGAGAGCATTTCGAAATTGACGGAAGAAAGCTTACCGTAACGGCTCTTGATGGACACAGAATGGCGATAGTTACCCAGAATCTTGATAACGATTACGGTAAATTTGATGCAGTTGTCATAGGAAAAACACTTAGTGAGATTGCAAAAATTTATTCGGCTGAAAAAGAGGACGAAAGTGAAAAAACAAGGATATCTCTTTCCGATAAACAGATCAAATTCGTAAGCAGTCAAACAACGATCATTTCACGTACTGTAGAGGGAAAGTTCTTCAATATAAGCAATATGCTTGCAGGTGATTACGATACGGTTTTGAAGATAAACAAAAAGGATTTTCTTGATTCAATAGAAAGAGCATCCCTGCTTATCAGAGAAACCGACAGAAGACCTGTTGTTATAGGTATCGGAGAAGAAAGCATAGAGCTCAAGATAACAACCACATTGGGTTCGATGAATGAGATCGTTCCTGTCGAAATGGAAGGAAACGAATTCCTCATAGGATTTAACCCTAAATTTATCATTGAGGCATTGAGGGTTATTGATGATGAAATAATAGAAGTTAAGCTTGTAAACAGCAAAGCACCGATGAAGATAGAAAACGATGAGGGTACATATAAGTACCTGATCCTTCCCGTTAACATAGGTGTATGATAAAAGTAATCTGATAAACACCGGAGAATTAAAAATGGAAAGCAGTATAAGCATCAAAGACGAATTCATAAAGCTCGGGCAGGCAATGAAACTTGCGGGTCTTGCCGACAGCGGAGTCGAAGCAAAGATCTTTATAGAAGAAGGACGCGTTACGGTGAACGGAGAAAGAGAACTCAGACGCGGGCGAAAATTATATAAAGGTGACAGCTTTTCGTTTGATGGAAATACAATAAGAGTTAGCTGATGAAGATAAAAAGACTTGAACTCGCAAACTTCAGAAATTACGAGTCTCTTTCAGTAGATTTTTCCGAAAATGTAAATATTCTCTACGGGGATAACGCTGCGGGAAAGACAAATATTCTTGAAGCCATATATATGTGCGCGACGACACGGTCACAACGTCAGAGTAAAGAAAAAGATATGATCAGGTTCGGAAGCGATGAAGCGCATCTTAGGATGATAGCGGCAGATGAGCTTTCCGAAAGACGTATTGATATGCAACTCTCGAGAACCAAAGCCAAAGGAGTTGCCCTTGATGGTCAACCTCTTATAAGAGCGGGACAGTTATTTGGGCTTTTAGGGATCATCTCATTTTGTCCGGATGATCTTTCAATGATAAAAGCAGGGCCGGCTGAAAGAAGGCGTTTTATTGATATGGAAGCCAGCCAGGTCGACAGGCTCTATATGCATAATCTTTCGTCTTATAACAAAGTTCTCGCGCAACGCAATAATCTGCTGAAACAAGTAGCAATCAACAAAGAGCTTCTCGGAACTCTCGATGTTTGGGATGATCAGCTCGTGGAATACGGATCGTATCTTATAGAAAAAAGGGCGGAGTTTGTCGAGGAGCTTGAGAAGATTGCGGGACCGGTACACAGAGCGGTTTCGGGAGAAAAAGAAGATATAAGACTTAAATATGCTCCGGATACTTCAAAGAAGGATTTTAAAGAAAAGCTGTTTTTAAACAGAGATAGGGATATCGCGGTAACATTTACCACAACAGGTCCTCACAGAGATGATCTTGAATTTGAGATAAACGGAAAAAATGCCCGTACATTCGGATCTCAGGGACAACAAAGAACGACGGCTCTTTCGATGAAGCTTGCGGAGATAGAACTTGTAAAAAATGTCAGCGGTAAAGCGCCTATCCTGTTACTCGATGATGTTCTCTCCGAGCTCGATCGAAACAGGCAGACACAGCTTCTCGGATTTACGCAGGGAGTACAGACATTTATCACTTGTACCGGTGTTGAAGAATTTGTTAAAGAGCGTACCGAGATCAATAAGGTCTTTAAAGTGGGCGACGGTAAACTGATATAAAAATGCTGAGATTTTTATAAAAGCATTGATCAATAAAGAAGATAAACCCCGAAAGGGATATATGTGGTATATAAGCTTTGATCTGTAAAGCTTGAAGAGGAGGAAACAAAATGAGTGACAATAATTACGGTGCGGATCAGATCCAGATACTCGAAGGACTTGAAGCGGTAAGAAAAAGACCCGGTATGTACATCGGAAGTACATCTTCAAGAGGACTTCACCATCTGGTGTACGAGATAGTGGATAACGCGATCGATGAAGCTCTTATGGGATTCTGTCACGTAATAGATGTTTCACTGAACGCAGACGGATCGGTAACGGTTATCGACGACGGTCGAGGAATTCCCGTTGAGATCAACAAGAAAAAAGGAATATCTACTGTAGAAGTCGTATTTACGATCCTTCATGCAGGCGGAAAGTTCGGTGGTGGAGGATATAAGGTTTCGGGCGGTCTTCACGGAGTCGGAGCTTCGGTTGTAAATGCTCTTTCGGAGTGGCTTGAAGTTATTGTTGAGAGAGAAGGAAAGAAATATCAGCAACGTTATGAATACGGAAAAACAGTATATCCGTTGAAGGAGATCGGACCTTCGGATCGTACGGGATCGACGATTACATTCCTTCCGGACAAGAATATTTTCGAAGAAACCGAATATGATTTTAATATTTTGAAACAGCGTCTCAGAGAGATGGCATTCCTTACAAAGGGTATAAAGATCATACTTCGCGACTGCCGTGAGGGTAAGGAGCAGGTAAAAGAGTTCCATTACGAAGGCGGTATCAAAGAATACGTTCAGTATCTCAACAAAAACCAGACGGTTCTTTATCCCGATGTTATTTACTGTGAAGGACAGAAGGGTGACGTTTATGTTGAGGTTGCAATGCAGCACAATGACGGTTACAACGAAGGGTGCTACAGTTTCGTTAACAATATAACGACCCCCGAAGGCGGAACGCATTATACGGGATTTAAAAATGCGCTCACAAAGACCTTTAATGACTATGCCCGAAATATGAAGATGCTCAAAGACAACGAAGAAAATCTTGTCGGCGAAGATATCCGTGAGGGTATGAGCGCTATTATCAGCATAAAGATCCCCGAGCCTCAGTTCGAGGGACAGACAAAACAAAAACTCGGAAATTCGGAGGCGCGAAGCGCCGTTGATAATGTAGTCAGCGAACAGCTCACTTATTTCCTTGAACAAAATCCGGGAGTAGCAAAGATAATCATAGAAAAAGCGGTACTTGCTCAAAGAGCCCGCGACGCGGCGCGCAAAGCGCGCGATCTTACCCGTCGTAAGACGGCCCTCGAGGGCATGAGCCTTCCCGGAAAGCTTGCAGATTGTTCGGACAAGGATCCCTCAAAATGTGAGATATTTATAGTCGAGGGAGATTCCGCCGGCGGATCCGCAAAGAGTGCGCGTAACCGTGCGACTCAGGCAATCCTGCCGCTTAGAGGAAAAATACTTAACGTTGAAAAATCAAGGCTTGACAGGATCCTCGGAAATGCCGAGATCCGTGCCATGATAACTGCATTCGGAACAGGTATTTCGGACGAATTCGATATTGCGAAGCTTCGTTATAACAAGATAATCATCATGACTGATGCCGATGTTGACGGAGCTCATATCAGTACGCTTATGCTCACATTCCTTTACAGGTTTATGCCGGAGCTTATCAAACAGGGACATGTATACCTTGCACAGCCCCCGCTTTATAAGCTTGAGCGTAACAAGCAGGTTTGGTATGCCTACAGCGATGAA
>JAILPE010000006.1 GCA_024699645.1 Lachnospiraceae bacterium | reverse complement strand
TCACGTCCGGGCGGACGACGGATAAGCAGGGAGAGTGCGCGGTAAGCGACCGCGTGCTTGCTCAGGTCGTCGTAGATAACGAGGACGTGCTTGCCCTTGTTCATGAAATATTCGCCCATGGCACAGCCGGAGTAGGGTGCGATGTACTGCAGAGGCGCTGCCTCGGAAGCACTTGCCGCTACAACGATGGTGTATTCCATGGCGTTGTTTTTCTGGAGATTCTCAACCAGTGTGGCTACAGTGGAGCGCTTCTGACCTATAGCAACATAGATACAGATACAATCCTTTCCTCTCTGGTTGATGATGGTATCGGTGGCCAGGGTGGTCTTACCGGTCTGGCGGTCGCCGATGATGAGCTCTCTTTGTCCGCGTCCGATGGGGATCATGGAGTCGATAGCCTTAATACCTGTCTGAAGGGGCTCAAAAACGGACTGTCTTTCGCAGATACCGGGAGCCTTGCTCTCAATGGCGCGGAATTCAGTGGTCGCAATGGGACCTGCACCGTCGATGGGCTGTCCGAGCGCGTTAACTACACGTCCGATAAGCGCTTCACCGACAGGTACGGATACGACCTTGCCGGTACGCTTGACTGTCTGCCCTTCAGCAATATTTTCACCTGAGCCGAACAATACTACGGATACGCTGTTCTCTTCAAGGTTCTGAGCCATGCCGAAGCTGCCGTCCTCAAACTCGAGCAGTTCGCCGGCCATGGCGTTGATGAGACCGCTGGCTCTTGCAATACCGTCACCTACGTTAAGTACGGTACCTGTTTCGTCCTGGCGGATCGAATTCTCATAGTATTTGATCTGACTGCGGATGACTTGGGATATTTCTTCGGGTTTTAATTGCATAAGTCCATTCCATCCTTAAATTATTATTTCGTCGAGCTTTCTGGACAGACCTGCGAGACGGCCTTCAACGGTTCCGTCAAGCTGCTTGCCTTCAAGCTCTACCTTAATGCCTGCGAGCACTTTCGAGTCAACCTTCTGGGTGAGGGAAACTGTCTTTCCGCTCATCTCTTCAAGTTTCTTTTCAAGTGTTTTAAGCTGACCGTCACTCAAAGCAACGGCACAGGTAACAACTGCTTCGGCTATATTGTGATCCTCGTTGTAGCGTTTCTTGTAAGATTCGGTGCAGCCCTCATATTCGCCGAGCATGCCGCGCTCGCAAAGGAGCTTGAGGAAATTCACAAAATATCTTTCACAAGCCGTGCCGAACGCTTTCTCGATCAGATCGATGCGTTCTTCTCTTTTGATGGAAGGCTCGGCCAGAAGCCGCAGATAATCCTGATTGTCACGGAATATCTGACGAACCTCGAGCAGGTCCTTCATAATGGGTTCTGTGAGCTGTTCTTCGGCAGCAAGGTCATACAGACTGCTGCCATATACTCCTGCACGCTCTGTCATAGTATTCCCCGCTTTTCTTTATGTTTTTCCGACATTTTCTATAAACTCGTCGATCAGCTTCGCATGGTCTTCTTCGCGGATCTCACGCTCGATCACCTTGCCGGCGATCTCCATAGCCATACTTCCTATCTCGCCCTTCAGTTCGTTGACAGCCTTGCGGCGTTCCTGAGCGATATCGGCCTCGGCCTTGGATTTGATGGCAACGGCCTGCTCGTTCGCTGCGCGGATGATCTCATCGCTCTGCGAAGCGGCAGTTTTCTGAGCGGTGGCGAGAATCTCGCCTGCCTTATCTTTGGCCTGCTGCATGTTCTTTTCGTAGGTACTCTTCATTTCCTCGGCGGCAGCCTTGTCGGCTTCGGCCTTGCGGATCTTCTCGTCTGCGAGATCCTGACGTTTGGCAAGTGTCTCACGTATGGGCTTGAAGAGGAACTTCTTGATAAGAAGCATCGTTATAAACAGGTTGCAAATCTGCGCGATGAAGGTCCACGGAACGACCGCAACCAGATCCTGCGTGGCAGTTTCTGCTAAAAACGGTATGCTGAATAACACGTTCTTTTAAAACCTCCTATTCTGAAATTACGGTTCCTGCTGTCATCAGCCGAGACGGTTAAGGAACATACCGGGAGCAACGAAGATAAGAAGCATACCGGTAACGAAACCGTAAATACCTGTGGTCTCTGCGATCGCGCAACCAAGGATCATGGTGGAGGTAACATCTCCCTTGCATTCGGGCTGACGTCCGATGGCTTCAAGAGCCTTTGCTACAGCATTTCCTTCACCGATACCGGGGCCGATACCTGCGATAAGAGCAAGGCCAGCTCCGATTCCACAACCTGCAAGTGCAATACCTTTTGCGAGTATTTCCATAAAATAAAACCTCCTGAAAAAATATGTTTAAAAAATTAAAATCATGCTTCGGCCGCATTGGCAATATACATCGTGGTCAGCATGCAGAAGATAAACGCCTGCATGACGCCTGTGAACCAGTCGAAGTAAACTGAAAGGATGGCGGGTATACCGACATCGAAAATAGGGACTTGTGAGAGCAGGGCTCCCACGGCTCCGGGCAGAAGCCCGAGCACCTTAGAACTCAGCACAGCAAGTGCTGTGTACATCAGGCCGTTGATTACAACACCGGATAAGATGTTTCCGAAATGACGGCCGGCCATACTGATCGGCGTCGACAGCTCGGAGAGCATATTAAAGGGCGTCATGATAAAAATAGGCTTGGTAAAACCTTTCAGATAACCGCCGAGTCCGTTGGCCTTGATCTTTTGTCTGGTGATCATAATGAACACTACAACCGCCCACGCAGCTTCCGTGTTCAGATCTGCCGTCGGGCTCCAGACACCGAACAAGCTTATCAGATTCGAAAGAACGCTAGTCGCAAACAACGCGGCGACAAACGGTACCATATAGGCGAATTTCTCACCCATATTACCTATTACAAACTTGTCCGCCATCTCAACGAGCATTTCGGCAAAA
Source organism: Lachnospiraceae bacterium (assembly GCA_024699645.1). GTDB lineage: Bacteria > Bacillota > Clostridia > Lachnospirales > Lachnospiraceae > RUG11977. Next base: position 35,391 of record JAILPE010000006.1, on the reverse strand, counting down.
GCCTGCTTCTTTGATATCTTTTCGACTTTAAGACCGCGGGTCAGCCATATACAGAGCAGGGTGATCAGCAGCATAACTACCCAGCTGATGATTAAAGTGTCTGTGATGCGAATCGGACCCATGATAGGAAAAGGTATTTCGGCGCGGATTTTGGGGCCTGTAATACTTAGTTTGTCCATTTACCAGTTCTTCACCTCCTGTCCTAAAAAATGGGTATATATAATAAATTTTAAGAACAAATTTATTACGAATCAGAGGAAGAGTCCTCGACGGTCTCTTCGGGAGCGCCGGCTGTTTCTGCCGGGGCAGCTTTCAGGTCCTTACGAAAAATACCGTAGACCTTTATCCCTATGCTGGGGAAGAAGATGGGAATGATGCCGGCCGCTGCGTTGAAGCAGGGGGCGAATATCGCGGCAACGATCCAGATGCACTGGATACCGAGCCGGCGTGAATAGCTGAGGCGCATGACCTTGGCAGCAGCGTCGCGGTCTTCCATGGAAGCTACCTTCTGCACGGTGAGAGCCATAAGGAAGAAATTCAGAAAAGCGACTGCGCCTCCGCAGATCCCGCCGAGGAACACCCTGTAATCGAGCGGAACCTTATCCGGCATTATAAAATGCAATATAGTGAAAACAATAAGCATCAGTGCCACGCCGATGAGAATGATGACGAGCACGTTGCGGGTTTCTTTCTTAACTGCTGGTTGAAGCATAATTACCTCTTCTGCTGGATGCGGTCCTTCCGCATCCGGTTTACTTCGTTCGCCGCAGGCGCAACAGGCAGTTACGTGTGACGATTATAGCCGGGCTTGCGCTTATCTTTGTCCTTTTTGCCTTTTGCGGACTCGGAAAGATAGAATTTGTATGCCGTCATGAAAGAAGCGCCGAGTCCTAGAATGAATCCGGGAATGTATATCCACCCGCCGATGCCGAAACGGCTGCACAAAAATGAGCAGCCCAGAATGCAGAGCAGCACGGGCGTGATAAGGGACAGCCCGAGCTGTGTCAGCCAGGAGAGCTGCTTAACTACTTCGGATAGATATTTGCGTCTGTTCTGCTGCCTGTCATCCATCGTGAATGTTCCTTTTCCACAAAACATGGAATATTTCTCGAATTTGTAAAATTATAACATAGAGACCTTCAAAAAGCAACACATTTGTAGAAGAAACCCTTAAATAATCAAGAAAAACCAATTGTGTCAAAAAGCGGACGAACCAAACACTCAAAATGTCACAAAAGTTTCTCACTTAGGACAAGAAACGAACAAAAACGACTGTTATGATGTAGAAAACTCGAGGGAAGAGAAATAGCCGATCCTATTTGTTGTCGGAATTTCGCTTCCTTTTTATTTTGTTGTCGAACAGGGGTAAAGACGCTATAATATCAAATATGAAGCTTATACATCTGTCCGACCTCCATCTTGGAAAAAGAGTCAACGAGTTTTCCATGATCGAGGATCAGGAATATATCCTGAAAAAGATCATTAACGTGATCGATGAAGAGAAACCGGACGGCGTACTTATCGCCGGTGATGTTTATGACCGTTCCGTGCCCAGCGAGGAAGCCATGAGGCTGTGGGACGGTTTTTTAGTGAGCCTTGCGGAAAGAAAGGTGCCCGTATTTGCGATCAGCGGCAATCATGATTCCGCGGTTCGCTTTTCGGATCATTCCGCCCTTGTGGAGAGCACGGGGATCCGCCTTTCTCCCGAATACGACGGTACTGTCAGAAAGTACCGCATGGAGGACAGCCACGGCGTCCTTAACATCTTCCTTCTGCCCTTTATCAAGCCTGCCGTCGTCAAGGCTGTATTCCCGGATGAAGAAATAACGGATTATTCCGATGCCTGCCGCGTTGCGCTCGAGCACGCGGAGGTTGACACCGGAGAGAGAAATGTGCTTGTGGCGCATCAGTTTGTGGCAGGAGCGCAGAAGTGCGATTCGGAGGATGTGTCGGTAGGCGGACTTGACAGTGTCGAGGCGTCGGTGTTCGAAGCCTTTGATTATGTTGCGCTCGGTCACCTTCACGGTAAGCAGACCGTTTCGAGACCGACCGTCAGATATTGCGGAACGCCTCTGAAGTATTCCTTCTCCGAGAAGGATCATGTGAAGTCCGTGACGATCGTGGAAATGGGGGCAAAGGGCGACACAGCAATCAGGGAGAGGGAACTTAAGCCTCTTCATGACATGCGTGAGATCAAGGGCAGATATGACGATCTGATGCTCAAAAAGAACTACGAGGGAACCGCCACCGACGATTATATCCATGCCGTGCTTACGGACGAGGATGACATCACGGATGCGATCGCGAAGCTGAGGGTCATATATCAGAATATCATGAAGCTGTCCTACGACAACAAGAGGACAGCGGGCAGCGCTGCGGTCTCCGACGCGGAGGGAGTCGAGCGGAAAACTCCCGTCGAGCTGTTCGGGGAATTCTTCGAGAAGCAGAACAACCGGCCGATGTCGGAGGAGCAGAGTGAATTTGTTTCAGATCAGATAAGGCAGATATGGGGGTGATCCTGTGAGACCGACCAAAATCATCATCTCGGCGTTCGGACCTTATGCGGGCAGGACCGAGATAGCCATGGACCGGCTCGGGGAAAAGGGTCTGTACCTCATAACCGGAGATACCGGTGCGGGAAAAACGACGATATTTGACGCGATATGCTTTGCGCTTTTCGGGGAAGCCAGCGGCAGCAGCCGCGATTCCTCAATGTTCAGGTCAAAGTATGCCGATCCGGAGACACCGACCGAGGTCGAGCTGTCCTTTACCCATATGGGAAAGGACTACACGGTTAAGAGGAACCCGGAATATCTGCGTCCCGCAAAAAGAGGCGGAGGGGAGACGAAGCAGCTTGCCGACGCGACTCTTTACATGCCTGATAAAAGCGTTGTAACAAAGGTCAAGACCGTTACCGCCAAGATCGTTGAGATACTCGGGATAAACAGGGAGCAGTTTGCCCAGATAGCTATGATCGCACAGGGCGATTTCCTGAAGCTCCTTCTTGCCGCGACGGAAGACAGGATGAAGATATTCCGCGACATATTCAAAACGACTAATTACCTTATCCTTCAAAAGAACCTTGAAGCAGCACGTTCGGAGCTTTACGGGCAGGTCTGCGGTGAAAGGAAGAGCATAGAACAGTACATCGCCGGAATACAGGTATCCGATGCGGATGTGCTTTCAACAGAGGTGGAAAAAGCGCGCAGCGGCGAGCTTACATCGGAGGAGGTGCTGCTTCTTCTCGACAGGCTTATCGCGCAGGACGAGGAGAACGGCCGGAAGCTCGATGCTTCGAAAAAGGAAGTCAATGACGCGCTTGAAACAATAAACGCGAAGATAGGAACCGCGAAAAAAGCCGGAGAGGCACGCGCAGCCGCGGCTGAGGCCGGACGCAGGCTTGAAGCGGAAAAAGGCGCCCTCCCGGAACTGGAAAAAGCGTTTACCGATGCGAAGGCTGCCCTTGCGGGGAAAGCTGAGCTCGAGAAAAAAGCCGCTAAAATGGAGAGCGAATATGCCGGATATGATAAGTGCGATGCGCTCGCGCGTGAGATCGCCGCGGCGGAAAGGGAATCCGGGAAAGCGGAGAAGGATCTGGCAGCAGCCGGACAAGATGTGGAGGAGCTCAAGGATGCTCTTCTGAAGCTGAAGAAGGAGCAGGCCGAGTACAGGGACACCGGAGCAGGCATAGAAAAGCTCCGCGCGGAACTGGAAAACGCGGGCAGGACCTATGAAGAAGTAAATGAGCTTGCAGCCCGGCTCGGAAAGTACTTTAAGAATGCGGAGAAGCTCGCGGCGGAGCGTGAACGCTACGCGGGGGAAAACAGCACCTTTATGAGGCTGAATTCCGGATATGAGGCTCTGGAGCAGCTTTTCAGGGATGCACAGGCGGGAATACTGGCGCAGGGACTTGAGGAAGGCAGGGAATGCCCGGTCTGCGGATCGATCCATCATCCGAAGCTTGCGGTACTTACAGGCGAGGTGCCCTCCGAGGACGCGCTTAAAAGCGCCAAGAAAGACGCGGAAGCGGCAAGAGCCGCAAGGGATAGCAGGTCCGAGAAGATCAGCGCAATGAACGCGGCGCTGGAAAGGGACGCGGATGAGCTTCGAAAAGCAAGCCTTAAGCACCTGAAAACCGATGACCTCGACGAGGCATCGGGAAATATCGGTAAAAGGCTTGAGGAGATTATAACTGAAGGAAAAGCAATTAAAGAAAAGCTGAAGGAAGAGGAGAACCGTCAGAAACGCAGGGAGATCGTCGAGAGTCTGATACCCGAGCATGAAAAAAAGATCTCCGGGGCGGAACAGCGGGTTGTCGAGCTGACCGCCGGCATATCATCTCTGAAAGCAACGAAAGCTGCGAAGGAAAAGGAACTGAGCTCCGTTGCTTCCGGACTGCGGTTTAAGACCCGGGAGGAGGCGCGGACGGAATATGGGCGTCTTCTGAAGGAGGCTCAGGCGCTGCAGAACGCCTGCGATAACGCCGAAAAGGCATTCCGGGAGAGGAAAGAGCTTATCGTTAAGCTTGAGACTGCGGTCGCGGAAAACAGGAAGATCGTCAGCGGCTCGGAGGATACTGATATCGCGGCGGAGGAAGCTGCGCTCAATGAACTGCGGGAACGCCGTGACGCGCTCGATGCGGAAGGACGCGCGATCGCCGGAAGGCTCACGGGGAATATCAGAACACGCGATAATATCACGGGAAAAGCTGCGTCGCTTTCGGGACTCGAAAAACGGCTTCAGTGGATCAGGACACTTGCGGATACAGCGAACGGAAAGCTTGCCGGACGCGAGAAGATAATGCTCGAAACCTATATCCAGGCGACTTATTTCGACAGGATCATAGACCGTGCGAACCTGAGGCTCATTACAATGTCGGGAGGCCAGTACGAGCTTGTGAGGCTTAAGGAAGCCGCGGGAGTCAGAAGTCAGAGCGGACTTGACCTGGGTGTTATAGATCATTACAACGGAACCCAAAGAAGCGTCAGAACCCTTTCGGGAGGAGAATCGTTCATGGCTTCGCTTTCTCTGGCACTCGGTCTGTCGGATGAGGTTCAGTCGTCCGCCGGCGGCATCCGGATAGATACGATGTTTATTGATGAGGGCTTCGGCTCGCTGGATCATGACGCACTCGATATGGCGTTCAGGGCACTCGCCGGACTGACGGACGGCAACAGGCTGGTCGGCATCATTTCACACGTTGAGGAGCTCAAGAACCGCATCGACCGCCAGATAGTCGTCACACGGCAGAAGAGCGGCGGCAGCAGGATAGAGATGATCTGAGAGGTCATTGGATTTAAACGCAAAGAGTGATACAATAGAACGAAAGATTTGTTAATGTTCAGGAGGTTGGCAGTATGTGGATCGCACTTTTGGTAATACTGATCATCGCGGCGCTAATATGCTTTCTTATAGCACCCGGGAGAGGATGCGGCAAGACAAGGCAGGATTTCTATCATCTTAATCTGGCGCATCGCGGTCTGCATACGAAGGATAAGAAGGTCCCCGAGAATTCGCTGGCTGCGTTCGGAAGAGCCGCGGACGCCGGCTACGGAATAGAACTCGACCTGCAGCTGTCAAAGGACGGAAAGGTCGTTGTATTCCATGACGACACCCTGAACCGTGTATGCGGCATAGACGGAAGGGTGGATGCCTACACCTATGAGGAGCTTTGCAATTTCAGGCTGTGCGGAACGGAGGAGCGGATACCTCTTTTCTCCGAGGTCCTTGAGCTTGTGGACGGACGCGTTCCTCTGCTTGTGGAATTCAAGAACGGCCCGAGAAACGATCTTCTCTGCAGCCTTACGCTTCCGATGCTCCGCGCATATAAGGGAATTTTCTGCATCGAGAGCTTCAGTCCTCTGATCGTCAGGTGGTTCAGGAAGAACGCGCCGGATATCATGCGCGGACAGCTTGCTTCGTCTTTTTCCGAGATGAAAAAGGAGCTTCCCGGATGGCAGGCGTTCGTTCTGTCAAACTGTCTTCTGAACTTCCTTGCAAGGCCGCATTTCATCGCCTACTATGTAGAAAAGCATTCTCTGCTCGTTAAGCTCTGCGAGGCTCTCGGAGCAATGCGCGCGGTATGGACCGTACGTCCTTACTGCGATATAGAGTACCTTAAAAAGACTCGTGATATACTGATATTCGAGCTCTACGAGCCTGAAATACGTTACTGAAGCGCTGGGTATGACGGAAAGGCCTGACATATGCGGGAACTGTATGAGAAGTATCTGAACTATATGAACGAAAAGCTGGTCCTTGCGGTAGCGAGCAAGCCGGCTCTTAAAGGTGAGGGCCTTCCCGTGAAGATAAGGATCAAACCGGTCCTTATCAAGGGAAAGACTCTGTTTCAGGTTACACGTACCGTAGGGACTAAGGAGCTTCACGAAAATGTTGATGCGGAGGCGGCAGCAGGATTGCTGGCTTCATCGGCGGATCCCTCCGATATGTCCCAACCGCAGCATTTCCGTCAGATCGAGATCGCAAATGATTCTACAAGTGTAGTGAGTATGATCGGCAAAAAGGGCACGATCACGACGAAGGAGCGCAGAAATCAGGCTGCATGCTGTACTGCAGCGGCGAAGGACCTCAGTGTTAACCGGAAGAAGAATTATGTTCTCGAAGAGGGCGTTCCGGTTCCGTTCCTTGTGAGGCTCGGAGTCATGACACCCGCAGGTGCCGTGGTCAAGGCACGCTACGACAAGTTCCGCCAGATCAACCGCTATCTGGAATTCGTTGAGGATATAATCCCCTCGCTTCCGAAGGGCCGCGAGATATCGATCATTGACTTTGGATGCGGCAAGTCGTATCTCACTTTTGCGCTGTATTATTATCTTCATGAGAAGAAGGGCTTCGATGTGCGGATAACGGGGCTTGACCTGAAGTCTGACGTTATAGAGGAATGCGGAAGGTTGGCGCGGGAATTCGGATACGACAAGCTCGAATTCCTCCACGGCGATATCGCGGACTACACGGGTACGGACAGCGTTGATATGATTGTGACGCTGCATGCCTGCGATACCGCGACGGACTACGCCCTTTTCAAGGCAATAAGCTGGAATGCGAAGGTGATCTTCTGCGTACCGTGCTGTCAGCATGAATTGAATAAACAGATAGACGACAGCAGTAGAAAGCCTATCATGAAATACGGTCTTATAAAGGAGCGCGTAGCTGCGCTGTATACCGATGCCTTCAGGGCAAACATGCTGGAGGAGCAGGGCTACAGAACGCAGGTGCTCGAGTTTATCGATATGGAGCATACTCCGAAGAACATCCTCATAAGGGCTGTTAAAACAGGCAGGAAGATGCTTCCTCCCGAGGCTGCCGCAGGGGAGAGAAAACAGCGGCAGGAATATGTTGAGGTCATGAAGGAGATAGGAGCGGAGCCTGCATTATACAGGCTTCTGCACCCTCAGTCCGAGAATTGACAGGCAGGACAGGATATGAAATTCAAATATAAGGTATTGATCGTTTTCGCCGTTTTTATCGCGGCGTTGATATATTTCGGAGGTGACATCAGGAAGTCGTTTTTTGAAACCTCAGCCGCCACTACGCAGATGAGCAGCGCCACGCTGCCCACGATCTGTTTTGATGTCAACGGAAGCAAGATCAACCGTCTTCACGGATATGTCTCGAATCTGGACGAGATGATCATGAGGGAAACGATCACTCCGGTCACATCCGCCAGAACCTTTACGGTCCTTATCGAGGAGAATGAAAGTACCGTAAAGAAGCTGAAATATGAAGTCCTCAATATGGACGGCCGGGAAGTGGAATCCGACAGCTTCACGGTGCTCGAGGCGGAAGACGGGCCGAAAAAGGTCCGCATTACCCTGAAGGAAACGATGAAGACCGGTCAGGAGTACATCTGTAAGATCACGCTGATCACCAACAAAAGTAAGAGGATATACTATTACACCCGTCTGAAGATGTATGACGACGGCTATCTCGATGAGAAGCTGGATTTCGCGCAGAGCTTCAGCAGTATCCTGTTTTCCGACAGCGATACGGCGAAGCAGGGACTTAAGAAATACCTTGAGTCCTCGAGGTCTGCGGACAATACCTCGTTCGCGCGGGTTACGATCAAGTCGAGCTTCTTCATGGTAACATGGGGAAACCTTGAGCCCCGCGTGATCTGGGAAGAAACGCCGACGATCAACGAGTTCTACGACAGCATGGCGTCGATCGAGCTCAAATATCTGATATCCATCGATCAGGAATCGGGTACGGAATACTACGTGGTCAAGGAGCATTTCCGCTTTACGTACACGGAGAAGCGGACCTATCTCTATACATACGACAGGACCATGGAGGCGGTATTCGATGTCGAGAACACCTCGCTCATAAGGAACGAGTTCAAACTCGGCATCACCAACGAGACGGACGCGCAGACCGGGGCCAGCGACTCGCGCAAATACCTTTCCTTTGTCTACGGTAGGGAGCTTATGCTCTACGATGTAGACAGGAACATACTTCACAAGGTCTTCTCGTTCCGTGAGAATAACGGGGATTACTCAAGGGACTACTACGATCAGCACGCGATAAGGCTGATACATGTCTACGACAACGGCGACGTGGATTTCATGGTCTACGGATATATGAACCGCGGAGAATACGAGGGGCGCGTCGGGATAGTCCTGTACCGCTTTATCCTTGAGGACGAACGCATTGAGGAGCAGATGTATATCGCGGTCAATTCGAGCTATCAGCTCCTTGCTGCGGATATGACGGACTTTGCCTACTTAGGCGACCGGAACATCTTCTATTTCTCGCTCTATGACAGTATTTACGCATTTGACCTTACGACAAAGAAGCTGTCCGTGATCGCTGAAGGCGTTCCGGCTGAAAACCTTGTTTACTGCGAGGAGGAGGAATACATAGCCTGGCAGGATGACGAGGATGATATGAAGGCCCGTGTGATCACGGTAATGAGCCTTACCGACGGGACGATCAGAAGGATCGAAGCGGGATACGGCGAGAATATCCGCATCTACGGAAGGATCAACAATAATATCATTTACGGAATGGCAAGGAAGGATGATATTTCTACACTTGTAGACGGCAGCAGGATCCTTCCGGCATATAAGCTGTTCATAGAGGAAGGCTCGGGCAACATACTGAAGGTCTACGAAGAGAAGGATCTTTGCGTAAGGGATGTCGAGATCAGGGAAAACATGATCGTCCTGAAGAGGCTGAGGAGAAAGCTCGGAAATCCTGTTATTTATGAGGAAGCACCCGACGATTCGATCATGAACCGCCACGAGGATATCGAGCAGCCCGTTTCGGTCACAAAGCGCGTAACGGACAAGATCCTTACGGAATACTATGTTTCTCTCCCGAAGGTGGTAGATATAGGAGTCAAGCCCACACTTGTATATGCCCTGTCAACCATAATCAATTATGACACGACAACACGTGTGTACGAACCGGAGAACAGAACTGGCCAGTTCTATACATATTCCTTCGGAAACGTAGTTTATGCGGACCCTGCGGTGGTCAAGGCAGTAGCCGCCGCCGACGCGATGACGGGTACGGTCATCAACGCGGAAGGCAGGGTAGTATGGGAACGCGGTATCAAGACCGCAAGGTCCGAGATATCGGGCATCAGGGCGGTCGACGCCGACAACGCGCATGATCCCCTGCAGGCGGCGATGGCAATGGTCCTTGCGTATAAGAACAATGAGACGCCCACATCAGGCTTCTCGACCGGACGCTCCAGTGTTTATGAATGGATGAGCTCGGCCATGAAGTCGGTTGTACTGGATCTTACGGGGGCTTCGCTTGATGAAGTGCTCTATTACGTATACAGGGGCAGGCCTGTAATCGCAATGAAGAAGGACGGCACCGCATGCGTGATCACCGGATATGACGCGGTATCGATCACGGTCTATGAGCCTGCTAAAAAGAAGAGCAATAAATATTCGAGCCGTGAGGCGGGCGCTATGTTCGCCGAGGCAGGGAATATTTTCATCACATACGTCGATTAAAAGGCTTTTGAGGGGAGGAATTGAGATTGCGCCTGGTAATTCAGCGCGTTTCCCGCGCGAAGGTCAGCGTGGAAGGCGAAGTTAAGGGAAGCATCGGGAAGGGATATCTGATCCTTCTGGGAGTCGGACGCGAGGATTCGAACGCCACGGCCGAAAAGTTTGCCGAAAAGGTATTGAAGCTCAGGATCTTCGAGGATGAGAACGGCAAGACGAACCTGAACCTTGCACAGGTTGAGGGAGGCCTGCTGATCGTTTCACAGTTCACACTTTATGCGGATACAAGTTCAAACCGTCCGGGCTTTACGAACGCTGCTCCTCCGGAACAGGCGGAGGCGATCTACGAGCATTTTGTAAGTTACTGCGCGGAGAGGGTGCCTCTTGTGCAGCACGGTGTTTTCGGGGCCGACATGAAGGTGGAGCTTGAAAACGACGGACCGTTTACCATAATCCTTTAACACAAAATTCATTTTACAAACCGCGCAAAATGGTGTAAACTGCAAAAGCCGAAGGGCGGAAAGGAGTATTGCAATGTTTGAGTATAAGACATCGGGAGTGTGCTCTCAGAAGATTGAGTTTGATATAGCCGAGGAAAACGGCAAAAAGGTTGTAAGGAATGTTAAGTTCACCGGAGGATGCAGCGGAAACACGCAGGGTGTTGCGCGCCTCGTCGAAGGCATGGAGGTTAATGAGGCTGTTTCGAGGATTGAGGGTATCAGGTGCGGAATGAAGTCCACATCATGTCCCGACCAGCTTGCTAAGGCTATCAAGACCGCTATTTAAGAGGAAAGTCGCTGATGAAGAACATCATTTTGACGGGCGGAGGCACCGCAGGACATGTCACGCCCAATATCGCACTGATCGAGCGTCTCCGGGAGATGGATTATTCGATCAGCTACATAGGCTCCTATGACGGGATAGAAAAAGGGCTTATAGAAAAGCTCGGGATCCCTTATTACGGAATATCGTCCGGTAAGCTCAGACGCTACATCGACAGGAAAAACCTGTCGGATCCTTTTAAGGTTTTAAAGGGAATTGTTGAAGCCAACAGGCTCATGAAGCAGCTTAAGCCGGATGTCGTTTTCTCAAAGGGCGGATACGTTACTGTTCCGGTCGTTTTTGCAGCGCACAGGTTTGGTGTGCCGACTATCATACACGAGTCCGACATGACACCCGGTCTCGCTAATAAGCTGTGCATACCGAAGGCTGACAGGATCTGCTGTAATTTCGCGGAAACCATGGACTATCTTCCTGAAGGCAAGGCGATACATACCGGCACTCCCCTCAGAAAGGAACTGTTTGAGGGCGACAGGCAAAAGGGACTTGATTTCTGCGGCTTCAGCGGAAGAAGACCTGTGATCATGGTCGTCGGCGGAAGCACCGGAGCGGCTGCGATCAATGAAGCGGTCAGGAACCTCCTTCCGACACTTCTCGTTACCTACGATGTGGTCCATATCTGCGGAAAGGGCAAGTGCGACGCCGGCCTCAACGGAACGGCGGGCTATAAGCAGTTTGAATATGTCAGTGACGAGTTGAAGGATGTATTTGCGGCTGCCGATCTTGTGATCTCACGTGCCGGAGCCAATGCCGTATGCGAGATCCTTGCTCTGGCAAAGCCCAATATCCTGATACCTCTCTCGGCTGCGGCCAGCAGAGGCGATCAGATACTGAACGCCGAATCGTTCGAGCATCAGGGCTACAGCTTCGTGCTTGAAGAAGAAATGATGACCAACGAGACCTTAAGGGACGCGATAAGTACCGTTCTGATGAACAGGGAAAAGTATATCGAGAAGATGAAGACCGCGACCCAGGCTGACGCTACGGACAGGATCCTTGAACTGATCGAGTCCTACAGCGCCGGCAAGCAGAAATAATGCTCCGAATATAAAAAATAGCGGGAGATCGCTGATTGCGGTCTCCCGTGTTTTTTTACTTCTCGGATTTCTTTTTGGATTTCTTTGAGGTCTTGCCTTCCTCTTCCTTTTCCTTGTTTCTGAGGCTCTGGTACTTCTCCTGAAGCTTCTGACGGAGATTCTTCTTTACCGGAGGAGCCTCAAGACCGCCGCGGGCGCTCTTGGCTTCGACGATATAGATACCGTTCATCAGAACCTTGACTTCCTTCTTCTCGGGGATGAGAGAGAAGGCCTTTTCATCGCACATCAGCATCATGACCTTCGGGCCGACCTTAGCTCTTACGAGCGGAACTCTGGAACGGCGGAGATACTTGGGTGTCTGATCTATAACAATCTGCGGAAGCCCTGATTCGATAAGCTTCTTGCGGGATTTATCGATTACGAAGATAGACATGATCTGCGCTCCCTGACGCATGGTCGTCTCGGATTCTTCCTGCTTCTTCTGAAGCTTTTTTCCTGCGATAGTCAGTCCGATGAGAGCACCGATAAGGATTACGGTGACGATTATGAAAATGATCCAACCTGTAGGCATTAAATATTTTTCCTCCTCAATAAGGTTACCGATGAATTGTAGCATTAAGGCGCCAAAAAATCAAGTAAAAGTGTTCACGCAACGTGAATTGCGGATTATTTAAGCTTCGCGTCCTCGGCGAGCATTCCGGCTATGATGTCGCGTACATGTGCACCGATCGTCTTGGTTTCCTCGGGAGTAAGCCCACCGGGATAGATAGGCTTGCCGTAGTGGACGATAACGTGTGCGGCCTTGATCTTGTTGTTGTTGAGCTCAAATACGGAATCGGAATTGGAGATAGCCACGGGAATGATGGGACATCCGGATTTCAGCGCTATCTTAAAGGTGCCCTCCTTGAACGGGAGCATCTCGTCTTTGTGGTTCCTTGTTCCTTCGGGCATTACGAATATCGAATAGCCCGCCTTGATTGTTTCAATGGCTTTCAGGACTGTTTTCATTCCCTGACGCATGTCGTGGCGGTCAAGGAACAGACAGTTCATGTTGGTCATCCACCATGAAAGCGAGGGAACATGACGAACCTGCTTCTTCGCAATAAATCCGGTGGGGCCGGCAACCGTGGTATATCCCGCGGGAATATCGGCGTAGCTGCGGTGATTGGCGGTATACAGAACAGCCGTGTCCTTCGGGATGTTCTCCTGCCCGATGCATGTCACCTTCATACCGGCAAAGAACATGACGATCTTGAAGCAGATATTGACAATTTTCTGTGAGGCCACGGCGCAGAAGCGCTTGTTAAACAGTCCGATGAACTTCAGTACCATACAGAACGGAACCGAAAGCAGCAGGATCAGAGCTAATGACAAAAAAGCAATAAATGTTCTCATACGATCAGAAGCGCCTCATGCCGCGAAGGGACTGTTTCTTGACACCCGGCGCGGGAAGGCATAACATAAACATAAAACTATAAAAGAGCAAAAAAAGAAATGCGGAAAAAGGGACTTGAACCCTCATGAAATTGCTTTCACACGGACCTGAACCGTGCGCGTCTGCCAATTCCGCCATTTCCGCATTTGCTGTTTTTACAACATTGCGATTATAGCACACGCCCCGCAGAAAAAGCAAGTACTTTTTTACTTACGAAGGGAGAGCCAATGAAAAGGGATGTTATTATCCGGATAGCCGGATTGCAAAGGAATATTTCCAATGAGCCTACTGCTGTAGAATGCAGGGGCTCCCTTCAGTCTGCGGATGGGCTTCACTACATTCGATATATAGACCACGACGGCCTGAACACCCTGATAAAGCTGTCTCCCGGGCGCGCCGTTGTAACGAGGTCGGGAAAGCTCTCATCGGTGATGGAGTTTACGGAAGGAAGCTGCACCTCATGCATCTATCCGACTCCGTACGGGAATTTTGACACCGATATCGAAACAAAAAGCATCAGTCTGAACGGGGATTTCCCGGAAATGGACATTACGATCAGATACAGCCTGACCATGAATGACCAGACTGTATCCGAGTGTGAACTGAATATCCGGACATCGCCGTGCTGAAGCGTTCTTATTCTATCTCGGCCCTGATCCTGGCTGCGTATTCATCTGCTTCGCCGTCCGCGTAGCTGAGGGTCTTCCAGGGGATTATCACACCGTCGTTCTTATATCTGGGGATCAGGTGGATATGCAGATGGAATACTGACTGCCATGCTGCCTCACCGCTGTTCTGAAGCATATTGATGCCGTCGCATCCGAGAGCCTTCTTCTGAGCCTTCGCGATACGCGAAGCGAGCTTGAGCGCTTTTTCGGCCACATCCGGCTCGATCGCGAGCAGGTCGGCCATATGCTTCTTGGGAAGGATCAGAACATGACCCTTTGCGGCAGGCGCGATGTCGAGAACCGCTCTGAAATCGTCATCCTCGTAAACCGTTGCCGAGCCGAACACACCGTTTGCGATCTTGCAGAAAATACAATCTTCCATATCCTCAAATCTCCTTTTCTTTAATCACTTTACTGCCAATGAGTATAGAGCAGCAGAGCGTAAAATTCTTTTTTTTCAATCTCCGAGAGTCCTGATGCCGGGACGGCGGGCGATACCGAGCTGCTCCGCAACCTCCGCAACGCGGCAGGCAACAACATCCGCAACTCTCTTGTCGAAGGGAGAGGGGATGATATAATCGTCGGCAAGCTCCCCGTCCGAGATCAGCGAGGCTACTGCCCGTGCAGCGGCAAGCTTCATCTCCTCAACGATCTGTTTCGCCTCGACCATGAGAGCGCCCCGGAAGATACCCGGAAAAACAAGTACATTATTTATCTGATTGGGATAATCACTCCTGCCGGTTGCAACAATGCGTGCGCCGCCGGCCTTCGCGTCCTCAGGCATGATCTCGGGGGTGGGGTTGGCCATGGCAAAGACGATGGCATCCCTGGCCATAGTGGAAACCATTTCTTTTGTAACGATCTTCGGGGCTGAAACTCCGATAAACACGTCAGCACCCTTCATCACATCGGCGAGGGTTCCCCTGCGCTGGTCCTTGTTGGTGACTTCGGCCATCTTTGCCTGAACCGGATTCATCCATTCTTCACCGGGGCAGAGCGCGCCTGCCTTGTCGACGAGGATGATATCGCCGGGGTTCATCTGCATTAGAAGGCGGCAGATAGAAATACCTGCCGAACCGGCACCGTTGATGACGATCCTTATGTCGCTCCATTCCTTTTTAACCTGCCTTAAGGCGTTGATCAGACCTGCGGTCACTACGATCGCGGTTCCGTGCTGGTCGTCATGGAAAACGGGAATGTCCAGCTCTTCTTTAAGTCTGGTTTCTATCTCAAAGCATCTCGGGGCGGAAATGTCCTCGAGGTTGATCCCCCCGAAAGTGGGCGCCAGATACTTGACGGTCTTAATGATTTCCTCGGGATCCTTTGTATCCAGGCAGATAGGGAATGCGTCAACACCGCCGAATTCCCTGAAGAGAACAGCCTTGCCTTCCATAACGGGCATGGCGGCTTCGGGGCCGATATCGCCGAGCCCGAGAACGGCGGTACCGTCGGAAACAACGGCTACGGTGTGGCTTTTTATCGTATATTTGTACGCGTTATGCCTGTCCTTGTGGATCTCGCGGCACGGTTCGGCAACACCGGGAGTGTATGCGGTCGAGAGCGAATCGCGGTCGGTTATCGCACAGACGGGGTTTACCGTCAGTTTTCCGTGGTTTGTTTCACATAACTGAAGACTTGCTGCATTATAGTCCATGATCTGTCCGTCCCTTCGTGTTTTGCTTTATTATAGAATTCACTCCGCCAAGATTCAAGGTAAAGGTATAAACTTTTGAAAGCCTTTTGCCGATATAAATGCAGAAGTGTGGAATTATGCCCGAAACAGGGGGTTTATATATGATGAGAAAAAGGAAGGACCTGATTGTATTTCTGGTGGCGATGGCGCTGCTTTTCGGAGCGGTTGCCGTAGATATGCCGCAGAATTCGTTTGCGAAAAAGAGCAGAACTGCCCCTTCGGGAGCGGTTACTCTGGTTGCCTCTCCGAGCTCGGTAGAGGTAACATCGGGTGCTTCCGCGGAGGTAACGAGCGGCGCTGCTGCGACCACCACACCGACACCTTCCCCTACTCCTACGGCGACACCTACACCCACACCTACTCCTACCCCCACGCCCACGCCTACACCTACTCCGACGGCAACTCCTACTCCCACACCGGAAATACCTCTGGAGCTGACGGGCATAACTGCCTATTACACCGGGTTCTCGGTTGAAGTCGGTGAGAAGATCAATTTTGATGAAGTTTACGTTGAAGCTGTATATAACGACGGCTCTAAGACGCGCCTTGCCCGCGGGGAATACACGATCTCCGACGAGAAGATCACAACGCTCGGCGCTAACAAGATCGTAGTCGTTTACCGGCAGTACACGGATTATTTCTATATCAACGGAATCAAACTGGAATCAATATCTGCCTATTCCAACAGGTATTTTATCAGCCTCTATAACGGACTTGACGAAAGGGATCTTGTCGTGACCGCGTTTTACAGCGACGGATCGGCGGCCGTGATAGAGGAGGGATATACTATCATGCCCCGCGAAATGAGGGAAACGGGCGACCGTCAGGTTGAGATCGTTTACAAGAACTGTACCGCGAAGGTTGATGTATACGTCGGGCCCGCTCAGAACGTCAAAGCGCTCAGTGTTACGTTCCTTGGAGAGCAGCTCGTGCAGGAACAGAAAATTACAAACAGATTGCTTGATGTCATCGCGGTCTTCGAGGACGGTTCGACAGAGAGGATCAGTGCCTATACGCTTGAAACAACTTCCTTCTCCGCGACCGGAGAGCAGACGATCAAGGTTTCGTTCAGAGGTCAGACGGCCACATGCAAGGTGACCGTTATCCAGCGAAAGGCTCTGTCGATGACCGCCAGATATGACGGAGAAGCAGTGGAGGTCGGGTACGAGATTCCGTTTGAGAATCTGCATGTACTGGTAAAATATAACGACGGCGAGGAAGTTGAGGTAAAGGATTACAATATCTACGATACGATCATCCATTATCTCGGCGAGAACACGGTAAGGATCTATTACGGCGATTTCAACGCAACGGTAAAGATAGTCGGAATAGAGGTCGCACCGCCCGATTTTTCGTATACCTCCGAGTTCACGATAAAGAGCGGCGCCAATGTATTTACGATAACAGCCGCAGTTCCGAAGCGGCTCGATCAGGAATGCATAATCGGATCGCTGGTGAAGAAGACCGCGCTGATCCGGGCGTTCAGAAAGCTGAATTCAAAGACTGCCTGGTACTGTGCCTTCAATTTTGCCTTTGCCGATGAGGATTATGACGTTTATTATCCGATCACAGTAAGGATCACTGTGCCTTCCGATATGAAGGCCGAGTTTACGGATCTTTATTACACGCCAAACAGAAAGTCCATCCTTGGCAGGATGAACAGAAGCGTGACCAAGGACGGAGAGCTTGAAGTAATGCTGTTCCGTGAAGGAACCTACATGATCGTGTACGATCCCGAGGCGTATGCCGAGGAGGAGAGCGAGGACGAAAACTCCGGAAAATAAAGGCCGGAGGAGCATGTCGCACCGGCCGTCTTCAGCGGAACTAAAGGAGTCAAAAGTTTTTGTAAAAAATTTGTTGACAATCCCTGAACTAGGTGTTATTATGATTGAGCGCGTTAAGAAAAGCGCGGTTTGCGGAGTTGCTGGAATTGGCAGACAGGCATGACTAAGGATCATGTGTCAACAGACGTGAGAGTTCAAGTCTCTTACTCCGCACTAGGGAATGGGTCTCGGCAGAAATGCCGAGGCCCACTTTGCGTTTGGAAAGAAAACGTTGCGAACGAACCAACGCACGTTTTCTAAACGCAAAGCAGCCAGTGGGCTGTTCCCGGTCATTCCGAGGTGGTTTCGAGGAATGACTACCAATCTGTGTTTGTCCGGGAAAAGTGGCGATGGTCCAACGCACTTTTCCCAAACAAAAGGTAGCGGAGCTGCTCGCGGTCATTCCGAGGTGGTTTCGAGGAATGACTACCTTTTCCAAAAGTCAGACTTGAAGGCCACCTTCGGCGGCCCGACATTTGCGTTGCAAATGCGGAGCTGCTCGCGGTCATTCCGAGGTGTTTTCGAGGAATGACTACCTTTCTGTGTTTGTCCGGAAAATGTCGCGATGTTTTTTATTGACATAGCAACATCACTATGGTAACTTATTTATGTAGTTTATAAATATTTTATAAATTTGGAGGGTAACATGAACGGATTATCTATTGCATTGGGAGTAGTTGGTATTGTTGTAAGCGTTATCTTTGCTCCCCTTTTCGGATTTATTCCCGCACTTATCGGTATCGTAGCGAGTGTTGTAGCGATCGTACTTTCTATCAATGCTAAGAAGGCCACAAACAATGCTGAGGGTGGTGCCGGATTTATTCTTGGTATCATCGGCGCAACACTGGGCGCAGTTTTCTTTATCGGATGTCTCGCTTGCGGCGCTTGCAGCGCATCGTACGGAGCGTGGGGTTGCCTTGGCGGAGGATGTAACGCAGCCAGTGATATTGAGTCAGCTGCAGGAACATCTTTGGATGAGCTTAACAAAGCATTAGATTCTCTTAAGAATCTTGATTTCTGATTCCGGTTCCGAAAATTATAACAACATAAAAATAAAGGCTTCGGTGTAAATCGAAGCCTCGTTTTTATTACCGGTGAAACTCGGAGGAGTATTTCAGTCGGATAACATTGATAACGGAGGAAGGTATGTTACCGTACATCGATCTTGGATTTGCCAAACTGCCGCTTTACGGGCCGATATTTATGATCGGAGCCGTGATCGCGGTCATTATTATCAGACGATTGGCTCAAAAAGCGGGGGTGGAAAAGTCAGACGCTCTTTTTGCGGTGATCTACGGAATGATAGGTCTTGTGATCGGAGCAAAGCTGCTGTATTTCATTACGAAGCTTCCTGTGATCATTGCCAAATTTGATATATATATCGATCTCTTTAAGGCTGATTATACAAAAGCCGTTGATTTTGCATTCGGAGGCATGGTATTTTACGGGGGACTCATCGGATTTGCGTTGGGATTATTGAGGTATTGCAGACATTTTAAGATCCCGGTATGGGGACTTGTTGATCTTTATACACCGTTTCTTCCGTTTGTTCACGGGTTTGGAAGGATCGGCTGTTTCTGCGCCGGTTGCTGTTACGGAATAGAGTATAACGGCCCGTTAAAAGTACATTTCCCGTATAACGAGGTAGTCCCTCAGCTCAGCGAAGTATCGAGATTTCCTGTACAGCTCGTTGAAGCGGGGTTGAACTTTATTTGCTTCGCGGTTCTCATAACGCTTATGAAAAAGGACATGAACCGTAGCGAAGCGGACAGGAAACTTAAACAGGGTCAGCTTTGCGGGATATACCTCACATATTATCTGATCGTAAGAACATTGCTTGAGTTTTTAAGAGGAGACGCTGTTCGCGGGAAGATCGGATTCCTTTCAACCTCGCAGATCATAAGCGTTTTGCTTATTCTTCCGGCGGTCCTCTTGCTCAGAGCTAAGAACCGGGAAAAGATATTTTTTGTGCCCGAGAAAACAAACGACATCACAAAAACGCAAATTAGTGATAAAAATAATTAATCGCAAAATTTCCGCTTGCAAAAATATGAATGACGGTGTATACTTTTTGAAAAGGGAAATCATCCCTTTGTTTTTTGGACAAATAACGAAGTTTATGTGGAGTCGGATTATGGGACAAAAAGTGATCGCCGCGCTAGGTGACTACGGCTGTGATACACAGACAGCTCTTGAGAGGTTCCTTGGAAAAGAGGAGCTTTATCTTAAGTTTATAAAAAAATTTCTTGATGATAAGAGCTTTGAAGAATTAAAGGGTCATATTGCGGACTCGGATTATGAAAATGCGCTTAAGAGCGTCCATACTCTCAAGGGAGTAAGCGGAAATCTCGGATTTACCGCGCTTTATGACGTGGCCTCCGATATGGTGACCAAATTTCGTGCTTCACAGGAGCTTGATGCGGTAGCGGAGTACGGAAAGCTTGAACAGATATACACCGAAATCTACTCGATCATAAAGGAAAACATTTCATGACCGATCGAACAAAACAATTGTAAAGAAAGTATTTGCGGCACGTCTTCGGGCGTGCCGTTGTTGTATTATTTCGTAAATCGTGGTACAATAATTCTGATTTAACTATAGTTTACGGCAATTCGACTGTGGCGGAGCACGAATGCGCGGATCTTTTTTTATTGTTGGATGTGCGTTTCGAATTAAAAGGAGGGGCTTATGGATAAGATCATCACCATCAGCAGGCAGTACAGTAGCGGCGGACGTGAGATTGCGGAAAAACTTGCCGCTCATTACGGTATCCCTTTCTATGACAACGAGCTGATCTCACTTGCAGCGAAGGAAAGCGGTTTTGCGGAGGCCGCGTTTGAGAATGCGGAAAGTCGCGCGAGCAGCAGTCTTCTTTATTCCATTGCACGTGGTATGACGAGCATCGGTGGTCAGGAGATCAGTTACAACAATCTGTCACTTGATGACAGGATTTATCTTGCACAGGCAGATGTGATCCGAAAGGTTGCTTCGGAGGGGCCGTGTGTGATCGTCGGCAGATGTGCCGATTACATCCTTCGAAAGCTTGACAATGTGGTAAATATTTTTGTATATGCGGACATGCCGTTCCGTGCGGAGCGTGCGGTCAGGATAGACGGTATGTCGGCAGACAAGCTTGAGGATAATATCCTTAAGTTTGATAAGCGTCGTTCCAATTATCACAATTTCCATACCGGAGAGAAGTGGGGAAAGGTTGAGAACTACGCGCTTTGTATTAACTCAGGCAGAGTCGGGATCGACAATGCCGTTGATTGTATCGTAAAATACGTGGAAGGTATTAAGTGATATGCGAAGTATACTTGTAGCCGGCTTCTTAACACTTTTTCTGATCGTTACATTTCCCTTGATTTACATATTCAGGTTTGTAGGACTTTTCAGTAAAAAGGCGGAAGTAGTTTGCTCCCAAAAAGTTGTTAATGTTGCATTCAGGATCATATTATTTCTTGCGGGAGCCAAAAGGACTGTTATCGGACAGGAAAATATCCCGAAAGACACTCCGGTCCTCTTTGCCGGAAATCACAAGAGTTATGCGGATATTCCGCTCGCATATCTTACCTGCAATAAGTATGTCGGCTTTATAGCAAAAAAAGAGATAAAAAAGGTTCCGTCTCTGTCATGGTGGATGACAAATGTAAACTGCCTGTTTATTGACAGGTCGGATGTCAGACAGAGTCTTGTTATGATCAGAAAGGCTATCGAGAAGATCAAAAACGGATACAGCATATTCATTATGCCGGAAGGAACACGTAACCATACCGATAAGCTGATACCGTTTAAAGAAGGCTCTTTCAAGATAGCACAGAAAACGGGATGCCCGATCGTTCCGGTAGCGATCACGAATTCCGACGGGATCTACGAGCTTAACCATAAGATAAAGAAAGCAAAAGTAGTGATCCACTACGGTAAGCCCATTTATCCTTCGCAGACAGAGGGAGAGAAAAAGCAGATCGCGCCTTATGTCCAGAGTAAGGTGGAGGAGATGCTCGCCGAGGACCGAAAGCTTGTGTTCGGCGAAAAATCCGATTGATCTCTTTCAGGTTGATTTTTAACAGGATGGATGATACAATACTGAATCGAGAATTCAGAAAACCCGACACACGGGAGTCCAAAACTTTGCAGTTCTCTGTATGGAGAGTGTGTGGGGAGAGATTTGGCGGGAGACCGCATTAAAGAGGAGTTTAAGGTTTTATGTTGTGGATATTAATAACATTGCTTGTAGTTGTAGGTATCTTCATTGGTCTGTCGTTTCTCGGAAGAAAACTTCAGAAGAAACAGGAAGCAACAGAGAGTCAGGCACGTGAAGGTGCAAAGGCAGTATCTGTCTTCGTTATAGAGAAAAAGAGAGTAAGGATGAGAGATGCGGGATTCCCGCAGATCGTGCTTGATCAGACACCCAAGTTCTTCAGACGCAGCAAGGTTGCTGTTGTCAGAGCAAAGGTCGGTCCTCAGATAGCAGTCCTTATGTGTGATGAAAAAGCATTCGCAGTGATCCCCGAGAAGAAAGAGGTTAAGGTGCTTCTCAACGGTATTTACATTGTTGAGGCCAAGAGCGCCAGAGGCGGCCTTCTTCCCCCTCCTGCAAAGAAAGGCTTTTTTGCCAGATTGAAAGACAAAGCAAGCGGCGGACAGGATGCAGCCGCAGCAAAAGCCAAGGAGAAGGAAGCAAAGAAAGCAGCCAAAGCAAAGGAAAAAGAAGCTACAAAAACTGCCAAGGCCAAAGAGAAAGAAGCTAAGTAATACGGGAGATGAATCATAATAGGGGCTGTTGCATTGCGGGTGTAATAGCCCCTTTTTGCGTGTAAAACACTCGGGTTAGAGCGCAGACCGGATGATAAACACCCACGACTTTGAGCGCAGACCGGATGATAAACACCCATGACTTTGAGCGCAGACAGTGAAAAAACCTCACGGTCGAAAAGGGGATTTCGGAGCGGCGGTATAAACATTGTTACTAAAGAAGCCGATACTATATAGTGATAGCTCATATTGGGAGTGCAAACGTGTACCTTCGGCGGCTTTGCTGCCGGCAGTTTGCGATGATTACAGGAGGATGTGCGTATGAAGAAAAGAGGCGTGATATTTATAGCATTGCTTATATGCGCTATCGCTGTACTTGCGCCCATGGGCAATGACGGCGGAGATCAAGACGGCACAACCGCCTATGTCAGCGCTATTGCGGCTACCACAACGCCAACTGTTTCTCCGACTGCGACACCTACTCCCACGCCGAAACCTCAGTTTTTGGTGGCAACTTATTCCGGCGGTTCTGTTCTTGTCGGAGAGAACTACGATGAAAAAAAGCTTGAAGTTGTATTGTATTATGACGATGGGTCTACCGAAAAACTTGATTCCTACGCCACCTCGGGCAGAAAGGTAACAACGGACGGAGACAATAAGTATGTTGTAATTTATAAGGGTCTCACGACAGAGTTCTATGTTACCGGAAAAACGGTGATCGGAGTTTCGGCTACGGTTAACAGATACACATATACAGTCGGAAACGGACCCGACACAAGAGATCTGACGGTCATACTCGAATACAGCGACGGAAGTACGGAAACAACGGAAGATTATGTGGTTTCTCCTGCCACTGTTTCAAGGCAGGGAAATCAGGAACTGACGGTTGTGAGTCACGGAAGGACGTCCAAGGTCACTGTGTGGGGCGAGCAGATCAAGACGATGCGAAGCCTGAGCGTCAGCTGGGATGCGAATTATAAACCTATAACAGATGAAATAATTCAAAAAAAGGATATTTCGGTCATCGCGGTTTACTCGGATTATTCGACCGAGAGGATCACTTCTTACGAGATTGTAACACAGCGTTTTTCAAACGCCGGTGAGAACGAACTTAAGGTTGCTTTCAGAGGACTTACAGCGACAACGAAGTTGGAAGTCCAGGCGAGGATCGCTACGGATATAAGAGCCGAATACAAAGGCTCGGCTCTGTACGTCGGCGATGCCCCTGCGAAGAAAGACATAGAGGTTTATGTCAAATTTAACAATGGTCGGGAGATCAAAGTTGATGATTATACGATGCTTCCCGAAGCGATCGAATATCCCGGGGACAATAGGATAAGGATCACATATGATAAAGTCGGAACCGATATCTACGTTAAAGGCGTAGAGGAGCCGGAGCCTGATTTTGAGAAGGCATCGAGCATTGAGCTTGACAGCGATTACGGAAGCTTTTCGGTGGCTGCTGCTGTGCCTAAACGACTTGAAGGCGAAGAACTGCTCGAGGTAAAAACACTCAAGAAAAGCAAAGTAAAAAAACTCATGAAAAAGCTTAAGGTATCGGGTGATTATATACCTTTTGAGGTTGAGTTCATAGATGAGGACAACGAATCGGAGCTTCCGTTACCTCTCAGAGTGACGGTGCCCGACGAATTTGACATCGAATACACATATTTGTATTATAGTTCTAACGTGCGAAAGCAGGGATGTCGATTGGGAATCGTTGTTGACAAAGAAAACAACTGCATACAGCCCGAACTGTTCTGTAAAGTCGGGACTTACATACTTGTTTGCGATCCGACGGTGGATATGACAGAGGACGAGAGAGAAGAATACCTGGAGAAGAGATCGAACGAATAAACAGGGTTTCTGAAGAAAGGTTGGCATAATAGATGGGGAATTATGCAAAAGAAATTTAAAGCTTGTAAATTGAATCTTGAAAATTCGGTTTGAGAGCGAAAAAAATTTCAAAAATAATGGAACCTGTTTTGAGGGGAGCTCGTCTAATGGCGGGTGATTTGGGGAGAATAAACGTATGTGAGGGATAAATGTCAGAACCGATCATTGAAGTAAAAAACGCAAAAAAGATATACAAAATGGGCAAAGAAAGGATCCGTGCCGTAGACGGAGTGAGCTTCACCGTTGACAAAGGAGAATTTTGTTGCCTTCTTGGTACGTCCGGATCCGGAAAATCAACACTTCTTAATCTCATGGCCGGAATCGAAAAGCTTTCGGGGGGTCAGATCCTCATTAAAGGTGAATCGATCGGCGGAATGAGCGAAAACAAACTCAGTAAATTCAGGCAGGAAAATCTCGGATTTGTTTTCCAGTCGTACAACCTTATAGGCTCCATGACAGCACTTGAAAATGTCGAACTCCCGCTCGTTTTCAAACGGGTTCGGGGAAGCAAACGAAAGAAGCTGGCTAAGCGGATCCTCAAACAGGTTGGCCTTAAGGACAGGATCATGCATAAACCGAAGGAGATGTCCGGTGGACAGCAACAGCGTGTCGGTATCGCAAGGGCATTCGTTTCAAAGCCCGATATCGTATTTGCCGATGAGCCCACAGGAAACCTTGACTCGAAAACAACGATAGAGGTAATGGAACTTATCAAGGAAATGGCAAACAAGAATCACCAGACGATCGTAATGGTAACGCATGACAGAAAGCTTTCGGAATATGCGGACAAGATAATCCACATCCTTGACGGAAAGATAGAATCGGTTGAAATCGTGGATCATCACGAGTCACCGAATACCGCTGCCCCGCCGGGAGACGAGGTCCCGCAGGAAACGCCGGTCTCAGAAACGACAGCTCCTGTAACGGAAGAAGAGAAATGAGGAATAATACACAAATAAGTGATTGAGAGGAATGTGTAATGGAAGGAAAGAAAAGGAAAATTAGGTTTTTAGATAAAGCAGCGACATTTACTCTTGTTGCTATGCTTATTGTTGTTTGGGTCGGAATGTTCGTCGGAACATCGGGTGAAAAAATTAAGGTTAGAGCAGATGAAAGTGCTTATGTCGGACCGCAGGCGTTTGATATTGTTCCCGGTTCGACTACGAGTTTTGATATTGAACCGGGAAGACCTACCAGAGTAAGAACACTGGTAAATGGATATAAACCCGATGCTGCGGATGGCGTAAGTTCTTTTACGTCTTTTACAATTGACTCTTCCGATTCAAGGATTACTACAAGTGACCTGAAATTACTTGACAGTACACTGCCGATTTTTCCTAATCCGAATGAAGCCAGCGGAAGTTACTATCCCGAGTTTCCGGTAAATAACGCGTTTCAAATGACGATAGATTTCCTGCTTAACAGTGCAGAGGATCTTCCTGCGGGGGAATACGAACTCACCTTATACGGAATAAAGATGCGAAACAAAAACGGAAACTACGTAGATATGCCTCAAACATCGGATTCTTCTCTTGTTCCTGTGAAAATTCCGATCTTGAAATATACGATCAAAAATGCTGTTCCTCAGAGAAAGGGAGAGATAAGGATCGAAAAGGTTAACCTTGAGAATTCGGGACTTGAACCCGGAGGATCAAATACACTCGTAGTAAGAGTAATGAATAGCGGAAAAGCGGATATATCAGATGTTGTGATCGATCCCGGTTTCGATTTAAAAAGCTTTCTTCCCGATTATGAAATGAAAACGATTAATATCGGCGAAGTAAAGGTTGGAGAACTTAAGACGGCAAAAATACCATTCTCCGTGAGTTCATCCGCTGAGTACGGTTTGTATCCGATAACAGTTAATGTATCGGGAAAAGATGTGTACGGTAATTCTCTCGCGGGTAAGGAAGAATCTCTTTATGTGACGATCGGAGCTAAAGGGACGACTCCTAAAAATGCGCCTTTGCTTGTACTTTCTACAAAGCAAAACTATAAGCTTTTAAAACCTTCAACAGAAGATAGTGTTATTATTCGTATAACGAATAGCGGTGAACGTAAGGCAAAGAATGTTCGCCTGTATTGTGATTCGGGTCTTGGAATAGAGTCAGGACTTACAAAGAATTTTACAACCTCATATATTAAGGTTGATGATATTCCGGCCGGAGAAATGGTGAAGGTGGAGGTTCCCTTCACGGTAGGTGCGGGATTTACAAAAGGAATTCATGAACTTAAGTTTTCGGCATCATACTCTGATGAGGAAAAGAATCCATACGAGTCAGAAAAGATGACTATGTATGTTGAACACTATAAAACAGGGGATATGGAATCGGTTGACGGTATTACATATCTTCAGATAAGCGGCGTCAGCCAATCTCCTTCATCTCCTTCAGCGGGCGATAAGGTTACGGTTTCTTTTACAGTAAAAAACAAGGGATCGGAAAAGATATCTAATCTTCAATTCTATGGCACCGGACTTTCGGCTGCAGGATTTCAGCCTGTATCCGGAGAGCCTTATCAAAATGAAGGCAGCCTTGATGCGGGAGAAAAGAAAAAAGTAACAATGACATTCAGAGCCGGAGAGAGTATTCCGAAGGGGGTAAACGCTCTTACGATCGGCTATGATTATTTTGATGCTTCAAATAAGTTAAATACGTCGACGACGACAATATACGTACTCAATGTCATCAACCACAAGTTTGATGAGATCGATGTCGGAAGACCTAAGATCATCGTAAGTGATTATACGACAGAGCCTGAGATTCTCAGGGCCGGCGAGGTATTTGATTTCTCATATACGTTAAAGAATACGCACACCGGCAAGGAGGCGCGTAACATAAAGATCACGCTTTCGCAGATCGAAGGTGTCCTGGCACCCGCACAAGGAACCAATATCTTCTACATTGATAAGCTTGATCCCACACAGGAAGTAACACTTTCATTGCCGCTAAAGAGCAGAGCCGATACGGTTACGGGAGATTATCCGATCGTACTTAAGCTTGAGTATGAGTATGACGACATGTCGGAAGTTGACAAGGAGCACGGCGGAGTAAGCGAAGAGAACACGATAAAAGTCCGCGTGATCGAGAATTACAGACCGGTCATCGAAAACATATACATTGATTCATATCAGGGAGTTATGGTAGGTCAGCCCGTAGACCTCAACTTTGAGTTCTACAACATGGGCAAATCGACTCTCGGAAATGTCTATATCACAATTGAGGGTGACTTTACTCTTGCCAACAATTCGGCAATGAGCTATGTCGGCGCCGTTCAGGGTTATGGACAGGAGTACCTCGCGCCTCAGGTGGTTCCGCTTGTTGGAGGAGAGGCTCACGGAACGGTGACGATCCACTTCGAAGACAGTAACGGTGACGAACAGACAAAGTCGTCAGATTTTACCGCATGGGTAGATGATCCCATGGGCAGTATGGGCGGAGATTTCGGAATGGGCATGGGCACGATCTCCGGTCCTTTCTACGGCGGCGGATGGGGAGAACTTCCTGACGAATTCGGCGAGTTCGGAGAAGGAATGCCCGGTATGGAAGGCGAGGAAGAAGGTTTCTTCGCAAGCATTCCCTGGTGGGGATGGGTCATCGCGGGAGTGACGGTTGTCGGAATTGTGGTTTTGGTTATTGTTTTGATTAAGAAGCACAAGAAAAAGAAGGATACAGACGAGGAAGATAATGAGGATATTTGACCTAATTAGGATGGGTCTGCGCAATCTTCTGAGGCGAAAGGCAAGGACCCTTCTGACAGTTATAGGCGTTATCATCGGAACCGTGTCGATCGTTGTCATGATCTCGGTCGGAATCGGTATGAATGAGAGCTTCGAGGCTTCCGTTATGCAAAACGGAGGAATGACGATCGTTCAGGTTTCGGCTGATTCATGGTCGGAGGATGAGAACGGCGAATGGAAACAAACGCTTCAGAATCTTGACGACAAGGTTTTGGACCGACTCAGACAAATAGAGCATGTCAAGGCTATAACGCCTGTGATCAATAACTGGAACATGCAGCTTTTCTCAGGAAAGTACAGCACATGGACGCAGTTTATGATCATGGATATGGACTGCTATGAGGGATTCGGATATCCGGCTCTCGAGGACGGAACGTACCCCAATAAGGAGAACAGTGCGGATGCGATATATATCGGGCCGCAGGCCATTCAGGGACAGTTCCAGTATTATGACGGCAGACGTCCCAAAACAAAAGACGTGGATATACGTACAGATCAGCTCTCCATTAAGATTCAGGATTACCAGTTTCAGGTAAACCCGAGGAAGAAGGAATTTGAACAGAAGCTGAATAACAGGTATATGATCCAGGCGTCCGAGAGCGGATATTCGCAGGCGGATTATTCTTGCTTTATCGATATTGATACATACAAAGAATGGTATAAGAAGTTTGCCAATACACTTAAGATATCCGACCGAAAAAAGGCACTCGCATCGCTTGAAAAATATGAAACGATCATGCTGAATGTCGACAACATGAACAATGTGTCGGAGGTACAGGAAGAGATCGAGAAACTCGGCTTCAAGTCGATGAGTGATATGCAGTATATCGAGCCGATGAAAGAAACAGCAGAAATGATGGAGCTTGTTCTTGGTGCGATCGGAGCCGTGGCAATGCTGGTTTCCGCCATAAATATTGCGAACACGATGATCATGTCTATTTACGAAAGGACAAAAGAGATCGGTATTATGAAGGTTCTCGGCTGCAAGGTCGGAGACGTAAGAAAGCTTTTCCTTTTTGAGGCGGGGATCATCGGACTTATCGGAGGAATAGTGGGTATCGGACTGAGCTATTTGGTTTCCTGGATCCTAAATACCTACGGCGGACAGATATTTCAGTCGCTCATGAGCGGAAGCATGGGTGTTGCGGAAGGCTCGTCGTTCTCCGTTATACCGTTCTGGCTGCCTTTCTTTGCGGCGTTCTTCGGTATGATGGTCGGCGTGCTTTCGGGCTTCTTCCCGGCACTCCGTGCAACCAAGATCTCGGCTATCGAGGCGATGAAGTCAGAGTAAGGCGCGGCAGTGTAATGCGGGTCAGAGGAGTCGTAAATCGAAGTTTTAACTAATAATGAATATAGCATTAATATTATATTGAAGTCTGAAAAGGTCAGTCTGGGAGTTGGCACAAACAATAGATTTACTGTATGTACATAAAATCCCTTCTTTTCCCGGTGGATTACTGCGGCGCAGATATCCGGCATGGGAAAATGTATTCGGTTTGCATGGCCGTTGTCTGCCTGCTGATGTGGAAGGATTATTCCGAAATAACATGGGTGGTCTTTGACGGATGCAGCAGCTACTACGCTAATACCCTCAGGTGTTTTAACGTCAGTGTAGTAACGATCCCGACAAATGCACCGGCAACGGTACCCGAGATGATAAGAACAGGAAGATAGTTAAGGATCGGCAATCCGATCATGACTGAACTCGCGGCGAGCTGTCCTATATTGTGACAGACTCCGCCGAAGGCGCTGACAGCTGTGATCGAGAAGATGCCGATCTTTTTCATTGTTATCATTACCGCGAGGCAAAGAGTCGCGCCCGCAAGACTGTATATCATGGCGGGGATACCGTTGAAGGTTATGCCTGCAAGGATGATCCTGACAAAGCTTACGATTGCGGCCTCCCAGCTTCCGAGCGTGTAGAGGGCTATGAGCGTCGGGATGTTTGCGAGACCCGCTTTTATTCCGGGGATCGCGCTGAGGGGCGGCAGGAGAGACTCGATATAGCTCAGAATGAAGGCTGCGGCGATCATTAGACCCATGCGTGTTATTAAGTTTGTCCTTTGAGAAACACTCATTGCTGTCTCCTTCTGCGCTTATCTTGCGATTGCGTCGATATCACTTGGTTTACTGCTGCGAACCGTCACGGTGATCCGCGCCGGCAGGCATATGATCGATTCGCCGTCTTTTGATATTGGTTCATGCCTCGCGCAAAGCTTGTCGGGACATGTCGCCTCGCTTATCCTTACTGTGCCGTTTTGAACCACAACATTACACGTTAATCCCAAGAAACCGTTTACAAGCACTTCCGTATCTTCGTTTAAAGGCAATGTCATCTTTTCGGATCCGTTGACGCTGATAACGACAATATCCCCCGTACTTCCGGTTGTTCGTCCCCACAAAAAGAATGAGCATACGAAAAGGATGAGCACGAGGGCATATATTATCAGGTCTTGTTTCTTAAAGAAAGTCATACTGTACCCTTTCCTGATTCACCGATATCGGCTGACTTAACCGAATGTGTTTACCGTAACGGTGCAGGTTGCGGTTGCGCCGCCCGTTGCCGTCGCGGTGATCGTTGTGGTACCGATACCTCTTGCAGTAACCTTTCCGCTGTTTGTTACTGCCGCAACATCTTCGTCGGCAGAACGGAAATAGACAGTGTCTGTGGAATAATTCGGTGAAAGAGAAGTGTTTATGAGAAAAGTATCGCCGACAGACAGCATAAGCGTTGAATCGCTGAGCGTAATACTCTGCGCGGTTCTGACATATGTTCTGACTGTTTCGAGCGCCTTGTTTCCGCGGTTGTCGGTTGCAAGGATCGTGTAGATCCCCGGCTTGGTCGTCTTAAAGCTGATGATGTTGTCGCTGTCCGGTTTGAGGACGGTTCCTCCGGAGGAAAAGTCAGCTACGCCGCATTGTCCGGGAAGATATTTTATGCTCTTTAAGCCGCTTTGGTTATCGGAGACTTTAGCGGTAACCGTGAATTTGTTTCTCTTATTGTTTACAACGAATGAGACGTCGGTTATACGGGGAGGAAGCTTGTCGTCAATAACGGGGATGGTCACGGTGGAAGCGTTCCCTGTGTTGTCATAGACGTAGATGGTGTGTTTGCCGCCCTTTTGAAGAACAAGAGTGTTGTTCTCGATCAGCGTGCCTTCGGTTCCGCGGGCGAAATCCGAGGGCTCTCGTTTGCCGAGCATATAGAACATGGAATTGACTCCGGAGCCGTCCTCTCCGTCAGTGGCATCGAAATTCAGGACAATGTTTCCGTCTGTAAATGAACGGGTCCATGTAAATGTGGGTGCCTCCTTGTCCCGCACAAGATCGTCTTTTGCCTTCATACAGCGGTAAAGATTGAGGAGGCCGCCGCTGACGCATTTCCCGGCAAGTGAATCGAGAGGTTTGGTATTTCTGAGGATCACGTCTTTGACGCTTATGGGAGTGAGGTTGTTCCTCAGAGAGAAAAGGATCGCCGAAACGGCGCTGACCATGGGAGCGGCCATCGAAGATCCGCTCATATATCCGCAGGATCCGACGATGGTGCTGTATATGTCGGTGCTCGGAGCCGCAAGGTCAACACTTGTTGCGCCAAAACACGAATCCGACGGAAGCAGACCGTCAGAATCAACATAAGCGACGCTTATTATATTCGGAAGGTCGAAAGATGCGGGGTAGAGAGGGGTGATGTCGTTGTCGTTGCCGTAGTTGCCGGCGGCGCAGACGAACAGCATCGTGGAGCGCTTTATCGCAGTTTCGAGTGCGGAGCTGGCAGTATATGACCCCCAGCTGATATTGCAGACAGATGCGCCTTTGCTCTGCGCATATCGGATCGCTTTTACCGCGTCGGAAACGGAGCCTTTTCTGTCGGGGCCGCCATGGATTTTAAGTGCCATAACGCGGGTGTGAAGGTATCTTGCGATACCGGAGATCGCAGTTTGGTTGTTTGCGCGGGCAACGATTATGCCGGCGATGTGCGTTCCGTGATCGTCACGGTCGTTCGGATCTGCCGAATATGAGCCGTCCCCGTTTTCAACGTAATGACAGACGGAGGCTTCGTCGTTATAGAAGTCCCAGCCGTAAATATCGTCAACATAGCCGTTGTGGTCATCATCTATGCCGTTGTCCGGGATCTCGCCTTCGTTGATCCACATCGCGTCTTTGAGGTCTTCATGGCGGTAGTCGATCCCTGTGTCTATTATCGCCACGGTCACTTCGTGAGCTCCTCCGATCGAGGATTTATAAAGCGGCCAGCCTTCTTCCGCATCAATGTCTATGTCGGCCGTTGAAGTAATCTTATATGAAGAACCGGATGGATCGGCTTTCGTGTATGTGCCTGTGTTCTCAAGCCACCACTGCGTTGAAGAGAAGGGATCGTCGGTGAGAGACTGCGCTTCGAGGGGCGAATCGGCCTCGACCGAAAGAACGTATGGAGATTCTTTTGCTGCGTTGAAGGAATCTGAGTCGGCGAAAGTACCGATGGAAAAATCGGGATCCGAATACTCGATCTCAAAGTTACAATTATTAAGAAGAAATTCCTGTTCGTAGAGCGGAGTGTTTTCCTTCCATGTGATTATGGAGCGCCCGTTGAGGTAAACGGCAGTCTCGGCGCCGAAGGAGTCGATCGTGTTCGGACCGATCGAACCGGGAGTTGTAAAAGAGCAAAGGATCAGAGCGGAGCTGACGATCATTGGGGTGATTCTTGAAAGAAAACGTGATCTCATATATACAGACCTTTCATTCAGATGATTTCGGTATTCCCATATATGGACTGCCCGGGGTTCAGGGCAAGAAAAACAGCTAAAACAAAGTCCTGTAAAATATAATACAACTGTAGAATACATTAAGCAAGCCTGAAATGGGCAAAAAGGAGGAGAATTGATAAAAGAAGTGTTGACAAAGCAGTTTATACCGTGATATATTATGGAAGCTGGCGACAGTCTTTTTTTTGTGCGCCAAACAAACGACATTGCGCAGCAAGGTTTTGTTTGTTGGGAGCTCATGAAAGCCGGCGGTACAATAAGGCCACGGGCGAACAACCACATCGCTCGTGAGATTTCAAAAAACGGAGGTGGAAGTTGTGCGAACAAAGATTACATTAGCATGCACAGAGTGCAAGCAGCGTAACTACAACACGACGAAAGAGAAGAAGAATCATCCGGACAGGATGGAGACCATGAAGTACTGCAGATTCTGCAAGAAGCACACCCTGCATAAGGAAACCAAATAAGGAGGTTAACTAATGGCAGAGAACAATGGAAGTGCTACAGGCACTGCGAAAAAAAGCTTTTTTAAAGGTGTAAAATCTGAGTTCAAGAAGATCTCCTGGCCCGGAAAATCAACATTGATCAAGGAAACGACGGCAGTAGTTGTATATTCGGTTATCCTGGGTGGATTCATCGCTCTTGTTGATCTCGTTATTAAGTACGGAATCAACGCGCTTGGATTGCTCGGATAAGCAAACTACCATATACTGAGAGGTAATCATGGCAGCAGAAGATGCTAAATGGTATGTAGTCCACACATATTCGGGCTACGAGAACAAAGTAAAAGCCAATATTGAAAAAGCGATCGAGAACAGAAACATGCAGGACAGGATCCTTGAAGTTTCGGTTCCCTTACAGAATGTTGTTGAATTTAAAGACGGTGCGAGAAAAGAAGTCCAGAAGAAGATGTTCCCCGGCTATGTTCTTATCCGTATGGTAATGGATGATGATACTTGGTACGTGGTTCGTAACACACGAGGTGTTACAGGCTTTGTAGGACCCGGATCGAAACCGGTTCCGCTGACTCAGACAGACCTGGAAAACATGGTTGGCAAACCTGATGAGATCGCCGTTGATTTTGAAGAAGGCGATATAGTAACGATCATCAATGGTTCCTGGGAAAATTCCTCAGCGATCGTCAAAGAGATCAACACAAAGGCACAGACCGTTAAGGTCGGTATTGATATGTTTGGCAAGGAAACACTTGTCGAACTCGACTTTACAGATGTAAAAGCCGAGAATTAATCAGAAAGAAAAGG
This sequence comes from Lachnospiraceae bacterium, assembly GCA_024699645.1. Taxonomy (GTDB): domain Bacteria; phylum Bacillota; class Clostridia; order Lachnospirales; family Lachnospiraceae; genus RUG11977. The sequence goes on along the minus strand of JAILPE010000006.1, from coordinate 1,499 downwards.
GGAAATAATTATGGCTAAGAAAGTCACAGGCTACATTAAGTTACAGATTCCGGCCGGCAAGGCTACTCCGGCGCCTCCCGTAGGTCCTGCACTTGGTCAGCACGGTGTGAATATCGTTCAATTTACCAAGGAGTTTAATGCAAGAACCGCAGATCAGGGAGATCTTATTATTCCTGTAGTCATCACGGTATATGCAGACAGAAGCTTCAGCTTCATTACAAAAACTCCTCCTGCAGCAGTGCTTTTAAAGAAGGCTTGTAACCTTAAATCGGCTTCAGGTGTACCGAACAAGAACAAGGTAGCTACCATTAAGAAGTCTGAGGTTCAGAAGATTGCCGAGCTCAAGATGCCTGATCTTAATGCAGCCAGTATCGAAGCTGCTGTCAGCATGATCTCAGGTACAGCAAGAAGCATGGGAATCGTAGTAGAGGACTGATCGGTCCGAAGTCTTTAATAACACAAAACACAGATAGATAACGAGTGGAAGGGTTAATTACCCGATAATACCACCGGGAGGTAAAAAGAATGAAAAGAGGAAAGAAATACACAGAAGCAGCAAAGCTCATTGACAAGACAGCAACATACACAGTTGCGGATGCATGTAGTCTTGTAAAGAAAACTGCTACATCTAAATTTGACGAGACAATCGAAGCACACTTCAGACTTGGCGTTGATGGACGTCACGCAGACCAGCAGGTTCGTGGTGCGGTAGTTCTCCCTCACGGAACAGGAAAGAAGGTTCGCGTACTTGTATTTGCAAAGGGTGACAAGGTTGCTGAGGCTGAGGCAGCAGGAGCTGATTATGTCGGCGGCGACGAGCTCATCCCCAAGATCCAGAACGAGGGTTGGTTTGAGTTTGATGTTGTTGTAGCAACACCCGATATGATGGGCGTTGTAGGACGTCTCGGACGTGTACTCGGACCTAAGGGTCTCATGCCTAACCCCAAGGCAGGCACAGTAACAATGGATGTTACCAAGGCTGTTAACGATATTAAAGCAGGTAAGATTGAGTATCGTCTTGATAAGACAAATATCATTCACTGCCCTGTCGGAAAAGCTTCTTTCACAGAAGATCAGCTTACAGAGAACCTTGATACACTTATCGGAGCTCTTCTTAAGGCTAAGCCCGCTGCAGCAAAGGGCGCATACATCAAGAGCGCTACCATCGCATCGACAATGGGCCCCGGAATCAAGCTTAATACTGCAAGATTCCAGTAATTCACAATCGAATTTATTCGAACATAATGACATAATGTTTATGTATGAAAAGGGCATGTATCCTGTCGGATACATGCCCTTAAGCGTTACTAAGAACACCCCGAGCGATAGAATATACCGGAAAACACGTCGTCCTACCCTACTACACTGCGTATTATCTGCTGCTCTCCCGGCCGCAAGCGAACATGGCGGCCTCCCGAGCAGCACAATACTTGTGTAGGTCGGTCGGACTCCTATCGTTTTCGGTATACTCTATCACCCGGGGTGTTCGCCTGTGTTTC
>JAILPE010000004.1 GCA_024699645.1 Lachnospiraceae bacterium | reverse complement strand
AACGGGAGTGAGCGCAATAAGGACATCTGCGGTATCTGCGCCGGCCTTATAAAGCGTTTCCTTGGACGCACCGCTTCCGACGATACCGCTGACATTATACTTGTCGGTAACGGTATCCACTATAGATTTCTGTTTTTCCACTACAGTTATATCGTAGTTTTTTTCCGCCAATGCTTTTATGAGTGCACATCCGGTTCTTCCGGCACCGATAATGATTATTTTCATGCTTTTCTCCTTTGATCGTTTTTCCTTACTTTCAACATTCTTGCAGTCTTATGCTTTTCAAGAGAAAAGTATACTTTTTTAACCGTAAGCCCCTGTACGAGTACAGTGAAAAAGATCGTAACATACGTAACATTTATGAATATGTCATATACTTCCTTCGGTAAAAACTCGCCCGTTCCGATCGCAAGTGCCAGTGACAGACCTCCCTTAAGCGCCGACCACGTCATAAGCGTCACGTACTCGGGAGCATTGTAGTTTCCCGGGATATTTTTCCCCGTGAGCAAACAGCTTATCGAAACACCGAACGCTCTTGCCAGAAGGTTAAGTATGATCGCAGCGGGAACTATGATCCAAACATACCTGCTGACCTCAATGTTTAACAGGAGCAGACCGATCATCACGAAAAGGATAGAATTGAGGAGACTTTCAACTATGTCCCAAAAATCCTTGTAAAGCTGTCTTTGATCGACAACCGCAACACGACGCTCCATTTTTCCCATGGCGTACGAATAATACATTCCGCATACAACGGAGGCGATAACTCCGGAGAATCCGAGATGTTCGCATATGATATAAACAAGCGACACATCAAGAAGTGAAATAAGAATGTACTTGATGGGATCTCTTGTTGCCTTCATAAGTCTGAAAAGAAGGAATGATACAACAAGTGCAACTGCAACCGCGCCGAGTATCTCACGTCCCATAAGTACGAAGAAATTACTGTCATTGCTGTGAATAACGAGTCCCCTGACAAAGATAAACAGAGTAACACCTGTTCCGTCGTTAAACAGCGACTCATTTTCTATAACCGAACATACATTTTTTGAAAGTCCGATCTTATTAAGTATCCCGGTCGCTGCGATCGGGTCTGTAGGTGATACCACACAGCCGAGAAGAACACATGTAATAAAATCGAGCGGAAGGTTAAATATCAGACCGACAAGATAAAACAGAGCTCCGTATGCGACCGAAGATATCATGGTGGTAAGCAGAGCCAGAAGACTGATCGCACGTACGTTCTGCCTGAATTTATTCATGTTGACTTTCCCGGCACCCGAAAAAAGCATGAAGCACAGAACACCGTCCATCAGGTATTTTTCAAAACCAAAACCACCAAGCCCCTCGACAAAAGCGCCAAGAGCTTCGATATTTACGATCTTGCTTATCAAAAGAAGTGCAGCCGAGATTACAAGTGAAAACATGATCAGTGCGATATCGGACTGCAGATGAAAAAATTTCTCGTTTAAAATTCCTATAACAACTATCAAAGCAAGTATTATGATCAGAAATAGTAATATGCTCATAAGGTATTGACCTTTCAGTTTCTCTGAAACATTATACCGCTTTTTTCTCTAAAAGCAAACTCCGATCTCTCCGTGGGTAATCTAAGGGGACCATGCCTGCGACCACCGCCCGTCTCCCCGGGGGTAGTCTAAGGGGACCATGCCTACGACCACCGCCCGGCCCTCAAAATTTCACTTAACATCATAGATTTCAAAAACTTCCTCAAATGGTATAAAATCACCAAACCTGTTGCTTATCATCCCGTGAATAAGATCTTCCCATGTCAAAGTGTCATCATTTACAAGCACATATCGCTCTGCACTTTTATAGCGCGCACTTTTGCCTCTCGGTATGTCGTTCATTCGTTTCAGATATTTCCAAGAAGTCGTATTTGAATCGATTCCCTCACGTTCAGCCCGGACATATTCACCATCGATCTTGTTTATCGGGAAGACCGTGTATCTGAGCCCGTCAAAGCGGATTTCCGACAGAAAAAGACATGGGTAGTCCTGCTTTATCGCGAGTTCAAGTTCAGGCGACATATTCTCCGATGCATCATATACTTTTGCGATCCTAATATCGGCCGATTCACAGTTCTCAACCTTTTTTAAGAATTCGTCCATGAGTTCCCGTCCATATAGCGGTTCCATTCCCCTTATCACAACGAATCCGTTAGCTTTTGCATCTTCGATGTCTTCTTCCGGGATCCCGGTCGGGGGAGCATATTTTAACAGTCTGTCCTCCCCGGAAGCAGTCCCGATCAGGTATCTGTGCTCGGGATCATCCCGAACCGTAAAGTGATGAGAATACCGTCATCTTTTTATATGACACAAGATTCTCGATCCGCATCCTCACCTTTGCACCTCCAAATGCCGATACAAATATGTTTTTGCTCCGTACTGCACTCAGGAGCGAAAGCGCGTATTCTTTTCGCTCGTTTTCATCTAATCCCGCAACTGCCGATTCATCACACGCCAGCTCGAGATCAGCAAGAAATGTCTTAAGGAAAAGCCAAGAGAGCGGATTAAACCAGTGAACCGATGCAACGATGAAGCCCAATGATCTCCAAAGATTGTCTTTTCTCCTGATGTGTGTTTTTTCGTGTCTCAGAACATACTTCCTTTTCTTTCCCTCGTACTTCTCAGGAAGCACTATCTTAGGCCTGAGTATTCCGTAGACAGCCGGACTGTCAACTTTTTCCGATACAAAAACTCCCTTTTCCACCATTTTTGTGTTCCCGATCTCCTTCATCGTGACGACATACATCATTATGAAAGACAAAAGAACGGCGAGCGCCACGACGATCCAGATGATCCCTGCGATCTCAAAAACTCCTTCCAGCACATTCGTTTTATAAACTATCGGATCATAACTGTTTGCTGCTCCTATCGAATTCATGAACGTCAGTGATATCCTGCATATCGGTTGCGCGACCATAACCGTTTTGGGCTTATATATGTACTCCGAAAAAAAGTTCATAAAGCTGAGTGAGCTTGAGAAAGTGATCGGAACACACATTCTGAAAAACGGAACGACCCAAAGGAATACCGAAATTCTGCGAGGAATAACCTTGATCCTTCTGATCAGCAGCACGATCAGTCCCATAACAGAAGCTGTTATGCTCATGTTTATGATCCAATAAACCATTTCAGTTAACATCATCTGCTCCCCTTAGTGCCTGTATAGTCATAGTCTTCTTTTAACGCTGAGCTATCCGTTGTTCTTTGTTTTCTTATCTTGTTTGCTTCCCAAACGCTTATCGATAAGACTTCTCAGCTCTTCGATCTCTCCGTCTGTGAGTTCCTCATCCTCTATGAGTGCAGAGAAAAGAGCCTTGCGCGAACCTCCAAAGAATCTGGTCAATAAAGATGTTGTTTCGCTCCTCCTGATATCTTTTTCAGCGATGAGCGCAGTGCAGACAAATCCCGGTTCATCTCTCCTTATAAAGCCTTTTGCCTCAAGCTTCTTAATGACCGTATATGTTGTATTCTTATTCCATCCGATCGTATCCGCGGCTATCAGGCTTATCTCTTTTGCGGGAAGCGGACCCTCCCTCCAAAGTATCTCCATTACTTTTGCTTCGCTTTCGAAAAGTTTTCCTTTCATATGCACCCTCCGACATGTGCTTTTTGACCATCTCCGCATCACATTATGGAGGTCATTTTTTTCGGTATTCGAAACGACCCGACCATCCTTGTAATCCGTAAAGAATCTTTATGGCCATCAGACTATTCTTATAGTCTATAGACTACCACGATAGTCCAGCTATGTCAAGTCACGTGAAACAATCGATCTGTTCATGGTGAATTAAGATCAAAAAACTCGGAGACAACATTTTATCGTCTCCGAGCATTATAGTTTTTAAAATTTTACGGTCAGCCTATCATTCATCCCAATTGTGATAAACGTTCTGAACATCGTCGTCGTCATCAAGCATATCAAGTGTCCTTGTAATCATCTTGATGTCGTTCTCGTCCGTGAGGGTCACATATGTCTGAGGTATCATTGTTACATCGGCCTCAAGCATAGGTATCTTTGCGGTCTCAAGTGCCTCGCGAACAGCCTCAAAATCAGCGGGTGCGGTGATCACTTCATAAGAGTCCTCTTCATCCGAGAAATCCTCAGCACCGGCATCAAGCGCGAGCATCATAAGCTCGTCGGCATCCATCTCACACTCTTCTTTATCGATTATGATCTGACCCTTTTCGTCAAACATATAGCTTACACAGCCCTGTGTTCCGACACTTCCGCCACCCTTTGTGAAGGCGTTACGAACGTTGGCTGCCGTTCTGTTCTTATTGTCTGTAAGAGCTACTACGATGATGGCCGAGCCCGAAGGACCGTATCCTTCATATGTAACCTTCTCATAGTTTACCGATCCAACATCACCGGCTGCCTTCTTGATTGAGCGCTCAATGGTGTCGTTCGTCATGTTGTTGGCTTTTGCTTTTGCAACCACTGCCTTAAGTCTTGAATTGTTATTGACATCGGGGCCGCCTTCTTTAACGGCTACAGCGATCTCACGTCCGAGCTGCGTGAAGATCCTTCCCTTAGCTGCGTCGTTCTTCTCTTTCTTGTGCTTAATATTTGCAAATTTGGAATGTCCTGACATCTTTTTATCTCCTTATTATTATTCTCACATATATTTCTACGTCGCGAAACCGTCATGCTGTCCTGCTTTCACGGCTTTGCTTTAGCTTTGATCCGGGCTTTTATCCCTGCCGGTAAGCTATCGAGTCTCTCTTATTATCTCTTTTATCATCGCAACAATGTGCGCCGTATCGGCTCCTGTCTTAACAGCACACATGATCGTATCGTCTCCCGCGATACATCCGACCATTCCGGGAGGGTGCAGCTCATCGATAGCTGCAGCGACCGCCATTGCCATTCCGGAAACAGTTTTGATCACAAGGATCCTGTGCGCCGTGTCCATAGACACAAAACCGTCCGAAAGGACTCTTTTATATTTTCCCTGAGGTGAAGGAGGTTGCGGGGCATCGGTTATCATCGCATACTTCTGTCCCCCGTCATGGGTTGTTACCTTGGTAAGTTTAAGCTGTCTGATATCTCTTGATATCGTTGCTTGAGTAACATTGTATCCGGCCTTCTTAAGGAGCTCACCGAGTTCTTCCTGTGTCTCGATCTCGTTCTTTCCGATAAGTTCGATTATCTTCAAATGTCTCTCGTTTTTCATTAGCCCCCTCCTTATCTGACAGGATTATCACCGGATCCGAACTTCCTGTCAATGATTCCGAAGAATCCGGTATTCTCAAATCTGACAAGCCTTGCTGTTTTTTCAAAAGCGCCTATAACAAGTTCATCATCGCAATCCATTTCAAGCACGTCCTGTCCGTCTACAGTGATCACCGCATTTTCACCGCTCGTCCCGTCTTTCGCATTAACGGAAAGGCTGATCTTGTCATTTTCGTCTATCACTATGCTTCTCGAATTAAACGAATGAGGGCATATCGGTGTGATAATCATAAGTTTGGCGGACGGCTTGACTATCGGCCCTCCGGCAGACAGATTGTATCCAGTTGAACCTGTGGGCGTTGAAACTATCACACCGTCGCCGAGGAACGAAGCAGCCTGTACTCCGTTAACTTTAACAACAACAGATATAAGCCTCGAACGTCCGCTTCTCGTAACAACTATATCATTCAGAGCTATAAGGCCTTTATATGCATTCTGACCGGGCATATCGGCCCTGAGCATCATTCTCTCTTCTACTTCATAATTACCGCTCGTGATATTGTCGATTGCCTTATCAATATCACTTTTTTCAACGGCTGAAAGGAATCCGAGCATTCCAAGATTAATACCCAAAACCGGCACATCTCTCATACAAAGGATTCTGGATGTTCTGATAAGTGTTCCGTCCCCGCCGAGAACAATGCAACATTTACATGTGGGATCAACCGGCTCAAGGCCGCGAAGTATTCCGGCAGAATCTCCCTTAAAATCAATATCGGAAATGACAACGCATTCATGCCCTTCTTTTTCAAGGCGTGCCGCGATCTCTCCCGTGACCTTAAGATCTCTGTCTTTTGTTGCATTTGTAACGAGACAATACTTATCCTTCACGCATCCTCCTGTTCTCGATCAGAGCTGAACATGAGCCTGATCCACAGTTTCCTCTATAAGTTTCTCGATTTCCTTACTTAAAGGGCTTAAACATTCTTCTTCGCCTTCCGGTAATTCCGTAACATCTCTCGCCGCCTCTCCCTCAGTGAAAGCCGGAACACTTCTCGCCGCCTCTCCTTCAGTGAAAGCCGGAACACTGCCCGCCACCTCAAAGAGCGCAAGATACTCTATATTTCCTTCGGGACCTTTTATCGGTGAAAACGAAAGCTCTTTAAATTCAAATCCATGTGATAAGGCATATCCGATCACTTTAGCGATCACTTCCCTATGTGTGGATTTTTCACGCACTACGCCTTTCTTTCCTACCTTTTCCCTCCCCGCCTCAAACTGAGGTTTAATAAGAGTTACGATATATGCCCCATCTTCACAGAGCGCTCTTACCGGTGAGAGGACTTTTGTAAGAGAAATAAACGAAACATCGATCGATACCGTTTGTATCTTATCGGGTATATCCTCGGGAGTCACATAACGAATGTTTGTCTGCTCCTTCGAAACAACCCTTTCATCACTTCTGAGCTTCCATGCAAGCTGGTTTGTCCCCGAATCTATTGCGTAAACACGGATTGCACCGTTCTGCAGCATACAATCCGTAAATCCGCCTGTCGATGAACCGACATCCATGCATATCCTGCCTTCAAGCGGAACCTGCCATAACTCGACAGCTTTTTCAAGTTTAAACCCGCCGCGGCTCACATACTTGCTTGCTATTCCCTTGAGTTCAAGCTCACAATCCTCTTTGACCATTGTCCCCGCCTTATCCTCACGGATACCGTTCACAAAGACATTTCCGGCCATTATGTAAGCTTTGGCTTTTTCTCTCGAATCTGCCAGCCGTCTTTCCACGACAAGCACATCAAGTCGAATCTTTCCTGCCATACACGATCAGTCCTTTATCTGTCCGAGAACAATGTCATGTGCGGCAGCAACTGCCTTTTCTATACCTGCAGGATTCTTGCCGCCGGCCTGTGCCATGTTGGGACGTCCGCCTCCGCCGCCTCCTACGAGTACGGCAACTTCTTTGATAAGATTGCCTGCGTGAGCGCCACGTGCTATCGCACCGTCTGTCGCCATCGCAAGGAGACACGCCTTGCCGTCTATTGACGAAGCAATGAATACAACTCCTTCACCCACCTGAGACTTAAGCTTATCGCCAAGGTCTCTCAGGCCATTCATATCAACATCCTTAACGCTTGTAGCTATAAGCTTTACGCCCTTAATATCCACAGTCTTATCGGACATGTCTCCGATCTTTGAGCTGTTGAGTTTAGCCTTCAATTTCTCGTTTTCGGCCATAAGCGTTTTGATCTCTTCCTGCATAGATGCGACCTTTGCGGGAAGTGATGCTATATCTGTCTTTACCGCAGCGGCTGCGGCGCAGAGTATCTCCTCTTCCTTCTTGTAGTGATCCGTTACATGTCTTCCGGTGATGGCCTCTATTCTTCTTACTCCCGAAGCAACGCCCGATTCCGAAAGTATCTTGAATGCAGCGATATCACCCGTATGCTTTACATGAGTTCCGCCGCAAAGCTCCTTGGAGAAATCTCCCATCGAAACGACTCTTACCGAGTCACCGTATTTTTCTCCGAACAGTGCCATAGCACCTGTCTTCTTTGCTTCTTCAATGCCCATGCAGTCGGTAGTGACTTGAATGTCTTCTTCGATCTTTGAGTTAACGATCTCCTCGACTTTCTCTATCTGCTCCTTAGTCATTGCCTGACCGTATGAAAAGTCAAAACGTGTTCTTTCGGGATCCTGGTATGAACCTGCCTGATGAGCGTCTTTGCCGAGTACCTCGCGAAGAGCAGCCTGAAGCAGATGTGTAGCCGAATGGTTTCTGCATGTCTTTGCGCGGTTCTCCTTGTCTACGTTAAGCGAGACCTTATCAGATGTCTTAAAGCTTCCCTTAACCATCTTTCCGATATGAGCAGTTCTTCCGCCGGATACATGAACAGTTTCATTTACCACAAACTTCGAACCGTCTTTCCCGAGGATTTCTCCTATATCACCGACCTGACCGCCCATCGTTCCGTAGAACGTGGTCTTGTCTGTGATCACGGTGCCTTCGCTGCCTTCGCTAAGCTCATTCACAAGAGCATCATCCTTTGCGATCGCGATAATGCTCCCGTCGCACCCGAGAGCATCATATCCGAGGAACTGCGATGTGAGAGATTCATCAAGTGAATCGAAAACACTTGAAGTGTCCTTCTGTGAGAAGCTCTTTCCGCGTCTTGCAAGTTCCTTCTGCTCCTCCATCGAAGCCTCAAAGCCTTTTTCATCGACAGTCAGACCTTCTTCGCCTGCCATCTCAACTGTAAGTTCAAGCGGGAATCCGAATGTATCGTAAAGATAAAATGCTTCCTTACCGCTGACGGTCTTATCACCTGACTCTTTCTTTGAATCAAGTATCTTGCCGAGTTCCTTCATACCGTTCTCAAGAGTACTCTCAAAACGCTCGATCTCTTTTTTTAGTTCATCAAGAACGAATGTACGGGCAGTTACAAGATTCGGATAGCTTTCCGCATATACCTCGTCAATATAGATTGACGCACATTTGATGATATCCGAGCTCTTAATTCCAACAACACGTGCATGCCTTACAGCACGACGTATAAGTCTCCTCAGAACATATCCGGGACCGGCGTTTGAAGGCGTAAGTCTTGCCTCGTCGCCAATAAGCATTACGGCAGTTCTTGTATGATCGGCAACGATCCTCATTGAGCGTGTTATCGCTGCATCCTTGTCATAAACCTGACCGCTCACCTTTTCCATATATGCGATAACAGGTGCATGAATATCTGTTCTGTATACATCGCTTGTTCCGTTAAGAAATGCAAGATTTCTTTCAAGTCCCCATCCGGTATCGACATTTTTCTTTTCGAGAGGAGTGAGCGTACCATCCTGATGCTTCTCGTACTGCATAAAAACATCGTTACCGATCTCGGTATACTTTCCGCAGTGACATCCTGGGCCGCAATTAGGTCCGCAATCCGGAACGTCCTTTACATAGAACATCTCTGAATCGGGTCCGCAAGGTCCAAACTCAAGTCCCCACCAGTTATCCTCGGCAGGAAGGTAAAAAATACGATCTTTTCTGAAGCCCGAAGCGATACGACATGCAGCACCTTCTTCATCTCTGGGTGCATTGTCGTCACCGGCAAATACTGTTGCGGCAAGGTGATCCGCATCAAATCCGAAAACCTCGGTAAGGAGTTCGAAGCTCCACTTGCAACGCTCTTCTTTAAAATAATCTCCGAGAGACCAGCTTCCCATCATCTCAAAGAATGTACCGTGGCTCTGATCACCGACAGATTCAATATCATTTGTACGAACACAACCCTGAATATTACAGAGCCTTGTTCCGAGCGGATGCTTTTTCCCGAGAAGGTAGGGCATCAGGGGCTGCATACCCGCAACGTTAAACATAACGCCCGTAGAGCCGTCGGACACAAGCGAAACCGCCTTGCAATCCACATGTCCCCTCTTTGTGTAGAAATCTATCCATGCTTTTCTGAGTTCATTTGATGTAAATTTTTTCATTACTTCTTCTCCCTCATTTTTGACTCGATTGTTCGTAGGTCATATAACACAGCCGTTCACCGATCTTTTACGGACCGTTTGGATCTACGTTTTCTGATCTATTTAAGACTTTTTAAAAACTCCTCTATTCTGTCGAGGCCCTTCTTTATCGTTTCAAGTGATGTTGCATACGAAAGTCTGATATGTGTCGGAAACCCGAAATCACTGCAGGGAATGACCGCAACATCGTATTCATTGAGAAGGATATCCGCAAGGCCGAATACGTCACTAACCTTCTTGCCGTTATGAGACATATCAAACGTCTCGCTTACGTCAACAAACGCATAAAACGCTCCGGTCGGTTTTATCATTGAAACCAAAGGCATGGCATCAATTCTTTCAAAAGTGTAAATGCTTCTTTTCTTAAACTCTTCTTTCATGACCGCAACTGTATCCTGAGGGCCCCTGAGTGCTTCAAGTGCCGCTTTCTGCGCAATCGAGTTGGGGTTGGATGTCTGATGTGACTGAATGCTTCCCATTGCCTTGGCAAGTTCTTTTGAAGATCCTGTATATCCTATTCTCCAACCGGTCATGGAATAGCTCTTAGCCATACCGCTCACGGTAATGGTTCTCTTGTATATCTCATCCGAAAGAGATGCGATACTTACAAACTCTTCATCTGTATATACGAGGTTTTCATACATCTCATCCGCAATACAATATATGTCTTTTTTAACGATAACATCGGCAAGTTCTTCAAGTTCCTTCCTTGAGTAAAGCATTCCGGTAGGATTATTGGGTGTATTGAGAACAAAAGCCTTTGTACGGGGAGTAACAGCAGCTTCAAGCTCGGTGCTGCTTATCTTATAACCGTTTTCTTTACGGCACTGAACATACACGGGAATTCCCCCAACAAGCTTGATCATCTCAGGATATGAAAGCCAATAAGGAGAAGGAATTATAACCTCATCACCCGGATCGATTATAGCAGAAAAGACATTTGTAAGAGAATGCTTTCCTCCGTTACTGATGACGATCTGAGAAGGCTCATAATTGATCTTGTTAAATTTCTTAAACTTCTCACACACAGCCTCTTTAAGGTCAACTATACCCGATGCTGCGGTGTACTTGGTAAAACCGTCATTAATGGCTTTAACAGCGGCATCACAAATATTCTTCGGTGTAGGGAAATCAGGTTCTCCCGCTCCGAAACTTACAACGTCTCTCCCCGCTGCTTTAAGCTGTTTTGCCTTGTCGCTTATGGCAAGTGTCGATGAGGGCTTAACCCCCGCTGCTCTTTTTGACAATTCTAATGACATGTGATACGCCCTTTCCTTATTCTTATCCCCCGCGTGTTTCTTATAATTATGCATCTGTGAGAACCTGTCAGAATCCCCTGCTTAAGAAGTTGAGGTCTTCTCTCTCTGAGATATACAGCATAAGTCTCCAAAATAAACAATCGGGTTGTTCTATAATCCTCCGACCGTCACCCGGTCAGCATTTTTCAACATATTTTACTTTATATAGCCCAATATTACAACATTTTCTTTTGCCGGTTTTGAATAAAAATTCATAATATTGACTGAATTATTCCTATACATGAAATTTTCCCCGTACAAAAAACGTACGGGGAAAGCTTGTTTTCATTTTGCGTAATCGGTTACTCTTGATTCCCTGATAACATTGACCTTTATCTGTCCGGGGTATTCAAGCTCATCTTCGATCTTCTTAGAGATATCACGAGCAAGCAATACCATGTTATCATCACTGATCTGTTCGGGAACAACCATAACTCTTACTTCTCTTCCTGCCTGAATGGCGAAAGATTTCTCGACTCCCTTAAAGCTTCCGGAAATATCCTCGAGTTGCTTAAGCCTTGTAGTATAAGTCTCAAGCGTCTCTTTTCTGGCACCGGGTCTTGCCGCCGAAATAGCATCGGCAGCCTGAACTATGCATGCGATAAGCGACTGGAATTCGACGTCACCGTGATGTGCTTCAACGGCATTGATAACGATGGGTGATTCCTTATACTTACGGCAAAGATCAACACCGATCTGAACATGAGTTCCTTCCATTTCCTGATCGATTGATTTACCGATATCATGCAAGAGTCCCGCACGTTTTGCAAGTCTCACATCGAGACCGAGCTCTCCGGCAAGTTGCCCTGCAAGGAGTGCAACTTCTACGGAATGCTTAAGTGCGTTCTGACCATAGCTGGTACGGAACTTCATCTTACCAAGAAGTTTGATAAGTTCGGGATGAACATTGTGAACCCCTGCTTCAAGAGCAGCATTCTCACCTGCTTCTCTAATGGACTGTTCAACTTCTTTTCTGGCTTTTTCAACCATCTCTTCGATCCTTGTGGGGTGTATGCGACCGTCCACAATCAGCTTTTCAAGGGCAATTCTTGCCACTTCTCTTCTGATAGGATCAAATCCTGAAATAACAACAGCCTCGGGTGTATCATCGATTATAAGATCAATGCCCGTAAGAGTCTCAAGTGCACGAATATTTCGGCCTTCACGACCGATAATACGTCCCTTCATCTCATCACTCGGTAACTGGACAACCGAAATAGTAGCTTCAGCAACATGATCGACTGCAGTCTTCTGGATAGCATTGATAACATATTCCTTGGCTTTTTTGTCTGCCTCATCCTTTGCTTTCTGCTCAAGATCCTTTATAAGGATCGCTGTCTCATGTTTAACATCATCTTCGACTGTCTTGATAAGATATTCCTTAGCTTGTTCGGAGGTCATTGACGAGATCTTTTCTAATTCCTGAATCTGTTTATCACGAGCTTCTTCCTGTTCACTCATGATCCTTTCAAGTTCCAGTTCTTTAGCTGCAATCTTCGCTTCTTTCTTTTCCACGGCTTCGAGCTTGCGGTCAAGGTTTTCTTCCTTTTTCAGCACACGTTGCTCATAGTGCTGAACTTCTCCGTTTCGTGCTCTGATCTCTTTATCGAGTTCTTTTCTGGCGCGGATAGATTCTTCCTTGACTTCAACCAAAGCCTCACGTTTTTTGGCTTCACCGGTTCTGGTAGCCTCATCGATAATTTCCTTGGCTCTCGTTTTTGCTGAGCCTATAGTTGCTTCATCTTCCCTGTTTTTACGGGCAATAACAACTTTAGATGCAATTATCCATGCTGCAACCGCTCCAATGACGAGACCGCAAACGCTGCATATAGCGTACATCAAGAACAAGTCCCTCCTGGAAATATTTATTTGTCATCATAGTGATTCCACCACTACAACATTGTTATTCTATAGTTATTCTTGAGGGGTGTCAAGGAAAAATAGAAAAATAAAAAAAACTTCCGAGAACATGTCCTCGGAAGTTTAAAGTGACGAATAGGGGAATCGAACCCCTGTTTCCGCCGTGAGAGGGCGGCGTCTTAGCCTCTTGACCAATTCGCCATCACAATCTGCTCTCGCTTTTCGCGTCAGCGAATAGTATATTATCATACCCTAAACAGGAATGCAAGACTTTTTTAACCATTTATATCACAATTCATTTAATTGCTCTAAACCCACTTTCTTCGGTAATGATCTCTCTCTTCATGTT
>JAILPE010000001.1 GCA_024699645.1 Lachnospiraceae bacterium | reverse complement strand
TGTTGCTGCTGCAGCAGAGATCGGCGTAACAGGTACTTCCGAGGAGAAGCTCGCAGTTACGGTTAAGCCCGAAGCTGCAGGCGCAACATAGAGTCTTCCGACATTACCGTTCTGCTCAACATCAACCTTGCTCTTGCCGGTTACGTCAACACGGCTGATATCACCGTTATTAACGACCCTGACTTCACCTGTCTCCGAAGCGATTTTGAGCTTCTCAACAGAAGCACCTCCCATCGCCTTAAAGGTGAGCTTTTCATCGTTTACGGTGATGTTGTTGCCGGAAGCGTACTCCTTAACGGTCTTGGCTTCATTGACAACGATGCTTCCGACGGTACCCTTGCTGTTAAAGGTAGCGTTCTTCGCATTCACAACAATCTTCAGATCCCCGTTACTGTACTTTGCAGCCAGCGTAAACGAAATCTTCGCATCAGTCTTTATAGTGATCTTCTTATACTTACCACTCTTAAGAGCTTTGACAAGTTCTTCCTGTGTAGACACAGTGATGCTGGTCTTGGACTTCTTCTTTGCAGCTTCCGCCCTGTCAGCGGGAAGCGTTCCAAATACCAGTGCAATGATCGTAAGCACTACGACCAGTCGGGAAACAATCCTCTTCATAGAAACCCTCCTAACTCATATTTCCATATGATTTTACCCGTCTTTCGAGAGTATTGCAACTTTGCACTTTTGTTAAAGCTTTCGGCACCTTTTCTTCTCTTCAAAGAGCCAAGTCCGAGGCTTTACAACCTCGGACTTGGCTCTTCACTCTGAAAGGCGTGGCTCAAAAGCCACGCCTTTATATTCTTTCAATACAAAAGTAAGTACCGCCTTTTTGAGGCCCCGCCCGATCGCTTATGTTTTCTGTGATTGGGTGAATGTTTTCACACCAGTCCGTTCTCGGCATTAAAGTAATCGATCTTCATAGCTGCTCTGACCTCGCTTAAGGTAACTGCAGCTGTTTCGTGTGCTATGCGGCTGCCTTCCTTGAGAATCTCGCACACTTCGGGAAGACGTGCTTCCCATTCTTTGCGGCGTGCACGGATGGGAGAGAGCTCGTCGTTGAGTACGTTGAGAAGGAATTTCTTAACTTTCACATCGCCGAGACCACCGCGACGGTAATGATCCTTCATTTCTTCGAGACATGTGTATTCGGGAGCATACTCTGCAAACTGCTCGGGACGTGAGAAACAATCGAGGTAGGTGAAGACCGTATTGCCTTCGATCTTTCCGGGGTCGGTAAGCTTGATATGATCGGGGTCGGTGTACATGGACATGACTTTCGTCTTTAAGTCTTCTTCCGAGTCCGAAAGATAGATGCAGTTTCCGAGTGATTTGCTCATCTTTGCTTTGCCGTCGGTGCCGGGGAGTCTCAGACATGCTTTGTTGTCGGGAAGAAGGATCTTGGGTTCAACAAGAGTCTCACCGTATGTTGCGTTAAACTTGCGAACTATCTCCTGACACTGCTCAAGCATAGGCATCTGATCTTCACCTACGGGTACGATCGTGGCCTTGAATGCTGTGATATCGGCTGCCTGGCTGATCGGGTAAGTAAAGAATCCGACAGGGATGCTTGTTTCAAAATTACGCATCTGGATTTCTGCCTTAACGGTGGGATTTCTTTGAAGTCTCGACACTGTAACGAGATTCATGTAGTAAAATGAAAGCTCGGTAAGTTCGGGAACAAGAGATTGTATAAAAAGCGTGGATTTGGTGGGATCGAGTCCGACCGAAAGATAATCGAGTGCAACCTGAAGGATGTTACTCCTTACTTTTTCAGGGTTATCTGCATTGTCCGTAAGAGCCTGAGCATCAGCGATCATGATGAAGATCTTGTCAAATTTTCCGCTGTTCTGAAGCTCGACTCTTCTGCGGAGCGAACCGACATAATGTCCCACGTGAAGTCTTCCGGTGGGTCTGTCACCTGTAAGAATTATATTGTTCATTATTTGTCTCCCCTGGTTTTCAAAATTGAATTCTTTTGGTATTATAAGACTTAAGCGAAAATTTAGTCAATCCATATATGACTAAAAGATGATTTGAGTATAGGAACCGGATGCTCATACGGGCAAAAAGGACCGGCCGAAAGAGTATGTGAGTACAGGAACCGGATGCTCGAACAGACAAAAAAGAGTCGGACAGACATTGAGGCATTATCCTTGTGCGGTACCGTACGTATAGGGAGGAGGATATTTTTATGTATTATGATGTGTCACTGTACAGATTTAAAAGCGGCGCGTTTGATGAAATACGTGAAGTGATCATAAAAACCAAGCTGGTGTCGAGGATAGCGGTGCGTGATCTGTGCTCGGAATCCGAGGAAGTAAAGAAAAAGATCCTCAGCGATATTATCGCGGCTGAATACAGAACCGATACCGGAAGACCTGTTCGTGCGTACATAATCAAGTATGAACCGGACGTCTACCTTTCTATATTGTCGTTCAAAAGAATCGGAGAGAACTTTGACGAAAATGCATTGAAAAAGATCTACGGTGCAAGAAACAAGATTAATGTTTTCCTTTCACGTCAGACCGATGAAGCGGTTTCGGTATCAAGAACATATTGGAAAAAGCTCATCTCGAAGCTTGACTATTCCAATCCGATAGTAGCCGGTAACTCGGATATCATCAAAAGTCGTCAAAAAGAGTTGTTTGTTCTTGGAGATTCCCTGCCGTATCTCATAAACGTTGTGGCAAAAAAAGAAAACATCAGTCTGAAGGCACTGTTTACCTCTGTCTGGGGGATCATAATGTGCAGGACCAATGACAGGAAGTTTGTACTTATCGAGGATATCCATGAAAAAGGCAGACTCCGTCATTATCCGATTGTTGTTGCTTCACTCGGAGACTTTAAGAATATATACAGAAGCGTCATAGGGCAGATCGATATGTCAGATCGTTTCGATAATGTTGATATCGAGTCTACGGCGAAGTTCTATAAGGCACCTATACGGGACATGATGCCACTGGCACAGAACTTTGCGGGAACAACGCACGACCAGTTTGCGATATCGGATATCAGGGAGGAAGTTGTTTACATATATGAACACTATCCCGAGCTTTATGCTCCACTGCGTGTCAATTACCATTTCGGCGAAGAATCGCTTTCGATAGAATACGAATATGAAGAAAATGCCTTTGAAGGCATGGATATCGGAACACTTCATGAAAGCTTCTGCATGCTTGTGACACAGGTACTCACTGCGTCGGGAAATACCGATGTCAGAGTTCTTAAAGAAAAGGCAAACAGGCATGCAAATCAGTTACGACAGACTGCATCGAAATGCGACATTCTAAGAGATTGCACACTGTTTAAAGGATATTCGATCGATGAGCTTTGCAATATAGCGGCAAAAAGCAAACTTGTAACCGCTGTCGGTGAAGAGCTCATTACCGATCATTACAGTGAACCGGGAGAGCTTTATGTCCTCGGACTCGGAAAGATATCGATGGAGGCCATTGACAAAGACTCACTCATCCATCCGATGATGTTGCTTAAACGAGGAGATTGCTTTGGAATAGAGGCGGTTCTGAAATCGGAAGAATCGCTTTGCGGATACAGAGCGGTCGGTGGTGTAGCCGAACTTATTTCGATACCGCCCGACGTCGTTGAGGAACTGATCTCGAAAAATCCCTCTATGGCGACGGAAATGCTGAGAATCCAGACTAAACGACTCGAAACATTTCAGAAACTTTGGATGAAGGGGTAACTGTTTACTTTTTGGTAATATTTGGTTGACATTTGGTTAACATTTGTATAAAATGTACAAGTGTGGGCAGGGAAAATGCCCGAAATATGAGCGAAAAGAACAAAATGAGGTTCTTTACGGCTCATGAAAATGATAATATTTGCCCAACGGCATTTATTATAAATAACCATTATACACTTTTAGAGGAGGGTATTATGAAACGTTTTATTGCAGCATTATTATGTTTAGCAATGATCATTGGATGCCTCACAGCTTGTTCTTCTGATGACAAGGGTGCAGACACCAAGACAGGAGACACCGCTTCTACAGAGAAGTCAGGTGACACAGCATCAACTGTTACGACTCCTGCAGCTGATGAGAAGAAGGTTATTAACCTTTGGGCTTTCACAGATGAAGTTCCCAAGATGGTAGATCGTTATAAGGAGCTCAATCCTTCATTCGATTACGAAATCAAGACAACTATCATCGCTACCACAGACGGTGCTTACCAGCCCGCACTTGATGCAGCTCTTGCAGCAGGTGGAGACGAAGCTCCCGATATGTACTGTGCAGAGGCAGCTTTCATCCTTAAGTATTCACAGGGTGATGCTTCTCAGTATGCAGCTGCATACAAGGATCTTGGAATCGACGTTGACAAGATGATCGCTGATGCAGCTATCTCGGATTACTCCGTACAGATCGGAACTCGTCCTTCAGACGGACAGGTTGTAGGTCTTGGATACCAGGCTACAGGCGGATGCTTCATCTATCGTCGTTCAATC